>NZ_VUMX01000017.1:0-55968 GCF_009695985.1 Lactobacillus porci | reverse complement strand
ATCAAAGGAACAAACAAATTAGAGCAGTGCGTACACGTGCTGTTCTGCCGTAGTTAATCAATCTGCGGAAGCATCTGAGGTCCGCCAAGGATGCTTGAGAAGCGACAGCGTAAGCCTTCGGGCTTGGCTATGGGAGAACTCTCTCCGGGGAGTTTGTTTGGACCACGCTAGTTAGTCGCAAACCCCCGACCGAGGTCGGGGGTAGTTGATGAATTTCTCCATTCAAGCTGATTTTTGTTAAAATTGAAGACGCATGGGGTTAAGGAAAGGAGACGACAACAATGCGCAAGTCAAAATTTAAATGGACTGGCAGAAATACCTTGGATATGGTGATGATCACGCTTGGGAGCGCAATCTATGCCTTCAGCCTGGACATGATCTCCATTCCCAATCATCTGGCTGACGGGGGACTGTCAGGCTTTACCCTGATTATCCGGCACTTCACGGGGATCAATCCCGGGATCAGCACCTTCGTCTTGAACATTCCCCTGCTCATCATCGGCTTCAAGTTCCTGGGCAAGCTGGCAATGCTCTACACTATCTGGGGAACCTTCTGCCTTTCCTTCTTCTTGAGTGCATGGTCTTACCAAACTATTATAGAACAACTTCCCCTCCATCACGACCCCTTCCTGGCGGCAGTGATGGCGGGGTCGCTTTCAGGTCTGGGCCTGGGCCTGGTCTTTCGCTACAACGGGACGACCGGGGGCAGCGACATCGTTGCCCGGGTCATGCAGACCGCGCGCGGGGTTGAGCCAGGCAACGGGCTGCTGCTCATTGACTTCTTAGCTCTGGCCTGCTCTTTGTCCTACCTGGACCTGTACCACGTGGCCTACACCATGGTTTCCTGCGTCCTGCTCAGCACCGTCTTGAGCAAGGTCGTAGCCGGCGGGACCCAGGCCAAGGGGGCCTTCATCATCTCGCCGAAGTACAAGGAGATCACCAAGATGATCGACCTGGAGCTCGACCGCGGCTTTACCTTCATCAACTCTGAAGGCGGCTACTCCAACGAAGAGCAGCACCTGATCTACCTGGTCATCAATACCAAGGAGATCCCGCTGCTCAAGCAGATCGTCAGAAACGAAGACCCTAACGCCTTCATGACCATTTTTGACGCCACGGAGGCGATCGGCGAAGGCTTCAGCTACAAGGCTAAAAAGACCAGCCTCTTCTCGCGCAAATAGCTTTAACCAGCGGCACTTTGCCGCCACGACAAAAATCCCGGCTCCAACGAAAGTGGAGCCGGGATTTTTTAGCAGGGAAAATTTCTTCGTGATTGCTTCTTGGCTAGTCACCTGGCTGGTTGTCCTTGTCGATGATCAGGACCGGCCTGATGACTTCACCGGAAACCGAAGCCGCATCTGCTTCGTTGATGTCCTTGAATTCGTAGAAGCTTGCGGTCGCCTGGCTTGAAGTTGCTTACGGTCGCGCCAGCTTGCACAGATCAATGTCGTCTCTCATGTGGAACTTGCCACCCTTGTGTTCTACGACTGCTGCAGTGATTTTCATTTATTTTTTCTCCTGACTAAGATACTTAATTTATCTTTTCAATTGTCAGTATATGACAGCCCTGCATCGCTTCAATAAGAAATAGTGATTTTTTCACATCTTTGGCATGACTTTTTGTGCCAAAATTACAGTTTCCTTTTCCAATTACAGATCAAGCCAATAAAAACAGGCTAATCATGCGATTAGCCTGTTGCGATTTATATTTTTTTATTAAATAACCAGTGTATTTTTAGCTAATTGTCGTCATCCCGGTTGCTGAACTCGTTCTGTCCGATCCGCCGGTCGATTTCTTTCAGCTTCTGCTGAAACGGCCCCGTCAAGAGCCGCATAAGGCGAATCAGGTCCAAGTGCCCGCTCTTCTGCCAGTCGGTGGCCAGCAGGTAGCCGCTCAGGTTGTGATCATCATCATAGATCGGCACGGCCAAGAGCCGCTTGACGCCCTTTTTATGCAGGAATTCGGCCTGCTTCTGGAAGCTGCCGTTCCCTTCAGCCAGCTTACGGACATCGCGCAAGAGGACATAGTCCTGTTTTTGGGCTTGGTCTTCCAAAGGCTGGATGAAACCATACTCCAGCTCTTCAGCATCATCGCCCAAAAGTCCGCCGCCCTGCTTGCTCCACTCATAATCGACGGAGAAGCTGTGCCGGTCGGTTCTGATGACCTCTACATGACTAGCCCCAGCCACCTCACCGATCTCGCCCAAGGCATCCTTGATATTATGGTAGAACTGGTGGCCGTTGAAAAGCAAGTGGGTCACGCGGAAGCATTCCTCATCCGTGACCGCCGTCTTCAAGGCTGATTCATTGCCGCTTTGAGTCACTGGCTCAAAAATCGTCACCGTGCATCCCGGCAAGACCGCGGCTTTTGAATAATAGTTGGTCCAAGCCCGCAGCGCCCGGTTGTAGCAGCCTCCAGTGACGGGCTTGCCCCAAAGGGCTGGCGCCAAGAGCTTGAGCCACTCTTCCCGCTCGCCGTAGAGCTGGGCATAGCGCTTGCCCAAGAGGGCATGGCGGCTGACGCCCAGACGCTCGCAGAACTGCTCGTTGGCAAAGACCAAGATCGCGTCTTCCACCTTGTCGCCGTAAGCGTTAAAGACCGGCTTGGCGATCACGAAAGGCAAAGGCAGGTCCAGATACTCATTGAACTCGCTGACTGGGTTCTGGTCCTCTTCTTTTTCCCGCTCGTCAGCCCAAGCCCGGTCGACGGCCAATTGGACCGCCTCTTGACTGTAGCTGGCCTCGCTTGCCTGGGCCAGACCGGTCCGCACGCTCAATTGGCAGTGGACGCCGTTGATGTCGCTTACTTTTTCAATGGCTTGTTTGATTTCCGCCGTTTCTGCCGCCAGCTCCTCTTTAGACAAAGTATTGGTGGCAATCGCGAAAGCCGCTCCCCGCATCCGGGCAACCAGATTGCGCTTGGCCAGGTGCTCATTGATGAGCTTGGCACAGATCATGATCAGCTCGTTGGCAAAGGCTGAGCCGTCGTTGATCTTCATCCGGTCAAAGTCGGCCACCTCAATCCAAGCCACGCAGTATTCCTGCTGGTTCTGCTTCCAGTAGTCGTCGTACTGGACCAAACGCGCGGCTAAGCCGTTGGCGTCCAGGAAGCTGGTCATGGCATCAGCTTCTGAGATCTTGCCAGGGAAGACCCGCTCCTTGCTGGAAAGCGCCGCGTCCAGATCTTCAAAATAGCCAACCAGGCCAACGATCTGGCCATGGTCAAAAATTGGAAACTTGCAGGCCATAATATGGCTGGTGATCCCGTTGAAGATCTGAGTCGTCTGGGCATTGATGACTGGCCGGCCTTCTTGCAGGACCCGCAGCTCGTCGTCTCTAAACGGGCCATTGTCCTTGTGCCAGCCGATCTGGTCATCAGTCTTGCCCAAAACGTCATTCTGGCTGGCAAAGCCATAGTACTGGAGGAAGGCCCGGCTGACGCCGACAAAGCGGCGCTGCGTGTCCTTCCAGAAGAATTTGAGACTGGACTCATGCTGCAAGGTCTTCCAGACCTCATATTCAACGTTGTCGATGGACGTGTCCAGCCCCCGGCGGCTGCTCATATACATTTCTTCCAGCAAGGAGACCTTCAGCCGCTCGTCTTCCCGGCTGTCCACCTTGACCAGCAGCATGAATTCTGCGTCATTGATCTGCACCAAGGTATATTCGCCCCAGTTGTAGAGCTCGCCGCTGACCTTGGTTCGGAAGTTTTCCGTCAGCCAGTTGCGCTTTTGGGCCTTCAGCTTGCCAGCGATCTGCCGGTAGCTTAAGAAGTCATGCCAGCGCGGCAGGTCATCGCGGTGGATGCATTCACTGCCATAGAAATCCGCGGCACTGGCCAGGCCACTCAAGGTCTGGCCCTGGCTTTCCCCGACCCGGTCACTGGCCACGACGCGGACTTGATCGCTGGCAAAGTCCAGATCATAGATCCGGTTGAAGACCGGCAGCACGTTTTTCAAGGACTTGTTCAAGTCCAGCTGCTGGCTTTCCTTTTGGCTGATGGTCCCATCGATCTTGGTCAAAAGGACGCAGCCCTTGCGGGCTTGGGCAACCGGCTTAAAGGAGAACTGGAAGTAGCGTCCGCCTGAAATCACGGTGGAAACGCGCTTGGCGTTGTTTCTGACGGCTTTTTCCGCCAGGCCGTGCAAGACGCTTGAATCAGCCAGGCGGTCGTTTAAGCCGGCTGACGCCAGCAAGTCCTTAAAGCGAGCATTGCCATAGATCGGGGCAAAGCTTATTCCATCATAAAAGTAGATGGCCAATGGCTCTGGGGTAATCAGGTCGATCAGGCCAACCTTGGCAAAAATCTGGGCCTCCTCCGGCGGTTCAATTGGGATTTCCTTAAGGGCCAAATGCGCCAGCAGGTCATCCAGTGCCTGCGGCTTGCCGAAGTAATAGCCTTGGATCCGTTCGCAGCCCGCATCCTTCAAGAAGTGGAACTGCTCTTCAGTCTCGACCCCTTCAGTCAGGGTATGAATTCCCAAGGACTTGGCCATGGAGATGGCTTTGGTGACGATCTTTTTGGAGCGGTCATTCAAGTTGCGCATGAAGCCCATGTCAATCTTGATTTCGTCAAAATGAAAGTCCTTCAAGGCATTCAAGGATGAGTAGCCGGAGCCGAAGTCGTCCATCCAAACCTGAAAGCCCAGATCATGGAAGCGGGCGATGGCTTTAGAGATCTCCTCCCGGCTCTGCATGACCGCGGTTTCCGTGATTTCCACGGCAATCAGGCTGTGGCGCAGGTGATAGCGGTCAAGGACCGCTGCCGTTTCCGCTACCGGGTCAACGGCATTGAAGTCAGAACGGGAAATGTTGACGGAGACCGGAACCACCGGCAGTCCTTGGGAAAGACGAGCGTCCAGCATCTGGCAGACCTGCTTTAAGACGAACAGGTCCAGCTTGTAGGACAGGTTGGCGTCTTCCAGAACCGGCACGAAGTCTCCAGGCGAGATTATCCCGTATTTAGGGTCAATCCAGCGGCTGAGAGCTTCCACGTTGCACATTTTTTGCGATAAAGTCCGCACTACCGGCTGGTAGTAGACCTGGATCCAGCCCTTGGCGATGGCTTCGTCAATATGGTAGAGCACGTGCTCTTGCAGCCGGTGCTTGTGATCCAATTTCTCATCATAAAAGACGATGCCTGATTTGTAGGGATCAGCCAAGCTCTCACAGGCAACTCGGGACTGGTTGCAGGCCTCGTCAAAAGTCAGCTTGTCAGGGTCATAGCCGCTGACCCCAATCCGGATCTCCCGGCGGCTTCTGACCTCATCGATGATCTCCTGCAATTTGGCATTGAGACCAAAGTCCACGGCATAGGCGTAGAAGCGGTCTTCACCTGACCGGGTGCAGGCATTCTCGCCAAAAGCCCGGGTCAATTGGCTAGCGACAAAGCGCAGGAGCTCATCGCCCTTTTTGAAGCCGTATTGGTTGTTGTAATCCTTCATCCCAACCAGGTCAAAGGAGATGACCGAGGTCGACTTGCCCAAGCCGTGCAAAAGGGCGGTCTGCGTCTGGCCAACTTCTTGAAAAGAGCGCAGGTCAAGCAGACCGGTCAAGACGTCGCGGTTGAGCTCGATCGGGGTTACGTAGCAGATCAAAAGGCCGCTTTCGCTTAAGGGCGCGCGGCGGATTTCCAAATTGACGATGTGCTCCTGGCCATGGCGGTCGGTCAGGGTCATGTGGTCAGCCTTGCCGCTGTTGGCACTGACAATTTTACGAAAAGCGTCCACGTTTTGGGCGACCACCATTTTTTCTGGCTGGTTGTCCAAATACTCGTTCAGTTCTTCCAAATTGTCACAAGCCAATAGCTCCAGCAGGCGGGCATTAGCGTAGACCAGGCGCGGCAGCTGTCCTTGATTCACCTGCAAAGCCAGGAAGGGTTCGCGGATATAGCTGAAGGTTTGGTCGATCAGTTGCTTTAGGTTTGGTTTCTTAGTCATAATGCTCATCTTGTTTCTTTATACGATTGCCGAAAATGCTGGCCTGGTATCCGGCCAATCAGCAGCATTCGTTTCCCGATTTTGTCATGCTCTTAGTAAGATTATAACTTGAAATAGTTGTTGTTTAAACCGCTTTATTTCTTCAAGCTCATGGACGCGCAAAAGAGTCTGGGAAAACTCTAACGAATAAAAAAGGCTTCTAGAAGCGCAAAACTTCTGGAAGTCTTTTCATGTATCTCAAATCACAGCAGAGAGCTGCTGAAGCTCAAAAGTACTCAACTGAATCGTTTTTCCATGACTCTTTGACTAAAGCATTTCTTCTTGCGCAAACTGGCTGTGGTAGAGCTGGCTGTAAAAGCCCCCCTTTTCCAGTAGCTCCTGGTGTCTTCCCCGCTCGATGATCCGTCCGTTCTTCATCACCAGGATCAAGTCGGCATTGACGATCGTCGACAGGCGGTGGGCCACGACGAAGGAGGTCCGCCCGGCCATCAGCCGGTCAAAAGCTTGCTGAATCAGCATTTCCGTCCGCGTGTCGATGGAGCTGGTGGCTTCATCCAAAATCAGCATTGGCGGCTTGAGCAGCATTACCCTGGTAATGCAGAGCAGCTGCTTTTGCCCGCCGCTCAGGCTGTCAGCGGTCAAATACGTGTCCAGCCCTTCCGGCAGGCGGCGGATAAAGCCCCAGGAGTGGGCTTCCTTGGCCGCGGCGATAATTTCTTCATCCGTGGCTTCCGGCTTGCCAAAAGCGATATTTTCCCTGACCGTCCCCTCTTCCAGCCAAGTGTCCTGCAAAACCATCCCAAAGTTCCGGCGCAAGGAGTGGCGGGAAACTTCGTAGATGCTCTTGCCGTCGATCATGATTGAGCCCGAAGCGGCATCATAGAAACGCATGAGCAGGTTGATCGTAGTCGTCTTCCCGCAGCCAGTCGGACCAACCAGGGCAATCCGCATCCCCGGCTTGGCCTCCAGGTTGAAGTCTTGAATCAGCGGCTTGTCTGGCACATAAGAGAAGTTGACCCCATGCAGGTCCACCTCCCCTTTGACGCTGCCCAGGTCCTCGCCAAGCTCTTTTTGCCCCTTTTCCAGGCTGGCAGCCATGGCTTCCGGCTCTTGGTCGATCAAGGCAAAAACGCGGGCCGCACAGGCCATGGCGTTCTGCAGCTCGGTCACGACGGAGCTGATATCGTTAAAAGGCTTCATGTACTGGTTGGCGTAGTTAAGCAGGACGCTCAAGCCCCCAACCGTCAGCTGGCCGGCCATGATCAAGAAGGCTCCTGCCAAGGCCACCAGCGCGTAGATCAACGAGTTGATGAAACGCGTTGCTGGATTGGTCAGACTGGAATAGAAAGTCGCGGCCTGGCTGTACTTCTGCAGGTCGGCATTGATCTTGGCAAAACGGCCTGAAGCCCGCTTTTCATAGCCAAAGGCCTTGACGACCTTGACCCCGCCGACCATTTCTTCAATCAGGGCGGTCTGCTGGCCCCGGGTGTCCGTCATCCTTTTGAACATCTGGTAGGAATGGCTGGCAATGAACTTGGCCACCAAGAAGCTGACTGGGGTCAAAAGCAGGACCAGCAAGGTGACCGGCACGGACTTGGAGAACATGAAGAACAAGGTCGCGGCAATGGTCACTATCCCCGTGAACAGCTGGGAGAAGCCCAAAAGCAGGCCATCAGAGATCTGGTCCACGTCGGCAATGATTCTGGAGACGATGTCCCCGCTTGAATGCTGATCCAAGTAGGCCAAAGGCAGCTGCTGGATCTTGCGGATGGCTTTTTGGCGAATGTCCTGAACGGTCCAATAGGCCAGCTTGTTGTTGATGATCCCCATCACCCAAGTCGCGGCCGAAGACAACAGGACCAAGATCAGGATCCTGGCGAGCAGGCGGGTGATGGCAGCAAAGTCAACGCGCCCTTGGGCAATAATTTGGTCAATCGCGTCACCGAATAAAACCGGCACGTACAGCTGCAGCAAAACGGAAATTCCGGCCAACAGGATGCTCAAAAAAAGCAGAATCCGGTAGCTGCTCAGCAGCCGCAGCACCCGCTTCATGGCTTGCCATGAAGACATGCCGTCGGCTTGGCCGCCAACTTTATTTTCGGCTTTTTTCCTATTATTTTGGGTAGTTTTCCCCATCGGTCAGTCCACCTCGCTTTCCAATTCAGGTAACTCCCAATCCGGGAACTGGGAGCGGATGATTTCCCGATAGACTCGGCAGGTCTGCAGCAGGGTCTGATGCTGTCCCTTCCCCACCAGGCGGCCATCGTCCAAGACCAGGATCTGATCGGCCTGCATGATGGAAGAGGCACGCTGGGAGATGATAAAGGTCGTCGGCTTGGGCAAAAGGGCAGCCACGCTCTGGCGGAGTCGGGCTGCCGTGGCCAGGTCAAGGGCGCTGTCGCTGTCATCCATGATCAGGACCGGGGACTGCTTGACCAGAGCCCGGGCAATGGTCAGGCGCTGCTTTTGCCCGCCTGACAGGTTCCGCCCCTCCTGCTCAATCTGAAAGTCCAGCTTCCCCGCCTTGTTTTCAACCACGTCGCTGGCCTGGGCCAGCTTGATTGCGTTCCACAGCTCCTGGTCGCTGGCCGCTTCCTTGCCCAGGCGCAGGTTGTCCCGGATGCTGCCGGCAAAAAGCTGGGCTTTCTGGGGCACCACGGCCACCTGCTGGCGCAGCTCTTCCTGGGTCAAGTCGGCAACTGCCTGCCCGCCGATAGCAACCTCGCCCGCATCCGCGTCGTAGAATCTGGCAATCAGCGCTGCCAGACTGGACTTGCCGGATCCCGTCCCGCCAATGATGCCGACCGTTGAGCCGGCAGCCGCTTCAAAAGAGATGTCCGAAAGGGCTGGCGCGCCGGCTTGCGGGTAGGTGAAGGTCACGTTTTTGAAAGAAACGCTGGCATCAGCCGGCCTGGCCGCGTTTTTTTCCGGATAAGTCTGGGCCGGCTCGATGCTAAGGACCTGGTCAACCCGGTCAGCGCAAGCCAGGGCCCGGTTGATGGTGATGATCAAGCTGGCCAATTTGATCAATTCGACGATCATCTGGGCCAAATAGTTGTACAAGGCCACCACTTGCCCCTGCTGCATGGCGCCGCTGTTGACCTGGATGGCGCCAACGTAGATCAAGATGATGGCCGCGATGTTGATCAGGGCGTAGGTCAGCGGATTCAAGGCGGCCGACAGGCGGCCGACGAACTCATTCAGCTTGGTCATGGCCGCGACCTTCTGGTCAAACTTGGCCACTTCCGCCCCCTCCTTGCCAAAGGCCCGGATGACCCGGACCCCGGTCAGGTTCTCATTGGTCAGTCGGGTGATCTCATCCAGTCTGGCCTGGACCTGCCGATAGAGCGGAATGGACACCAACATGATGCCAAAAACGACCAGGGCCAGCAGCGGAATTGCCGCCAGAAAGATCAAGGCAGCCTTAAAGTTGATCGTAAAGGCCATCACCATGGAGCCAAAAACGATGAAGGGACTTCTGAGCAAGAGCCGCAGGGCCATGTTCAAGCCTGTCTGCACCTGATTGATGTCGGAAGTCAACCGGGTGATCAAGGTACTGGGGGCAGTCTGGTCCAGGTTGGCAAAGCTCAAGGATTCCACCTTGTCAAAAGCCGCCTGGCGCAGCTTGGTCGCAAAGCCGACGCTGGCCTTGGCGGCAAACCACTGGGCCGTGACCGAAGACGCGATCCCCAGAACCGCCAGCAGGACCAAGAGTCCGGCCTGCTGGAAGATGTATGGCTGGTTGTGCTGCTTGATCCCATAGTCGATGATCTGGGCCACGACGATCGGCACCAGCAAATCAAAAAGAGCTTCCAGGAGCTTAAACGCGGGCGCCAGGATGCTCTCTTTTTTGTAATCAGCCAAATATTTGCTGAGATTTTTCATTTTTCTCAATTTCCATTTCTAAATATTATCTTGCTAAATTTTAGCATACTTTCCTGAAAGACAGATTCTGATTTCACTAGTATTTGAATGAACTTTGTGATCCCTTCCAGCAAATTTTTCAATATCATTTTTCGTCCTAAAGAAATTAAATTTAACCTTTTTCCTTTGCTTTTAAGAAGAGGGTTCTATAATATATAAAATATTGGTACTGTCTCCGGACAGGCCAAGGCGCTTTTTGGACAAGCAGGCTAAAAAGCTTGGAAGATCGCGACATTTGGCCTAGGCCAAAGTGACTGCCAGCAGACCTGAAAAGGAATGGCCGACCGGCAACATTATTCCCATTTTGTCATCAGCTTTTTTATTCTTTTCTTCAGCTGGAATAAAAAACTTATTTGATCAGCTTTTGCTTGTTTTCCAAAAAAATCGGGCTTTTGGAAAATAATTTTTTTCTTTATGTCAGACTTGAGATATGATTATTTTTGGATCGCTAGCAGCAAATTGGGCACTTTTGCGAGCGATTTGCATTCATTATTAGAATTAGGAGCTAACTGAATTACCGTGAGAATTGAACACTTAGAAATTTTCATCAATGCGGCCCAGACGCAGAGCTTTACCAAGACCGCGGAGAACATGAACATGTCGCAGCCAGCCGTTTCCTTGGCCATTTCTTCAATTGAGAAGCAGCTCGGCTACCAGCTCTTCAGCCGTTCCCGCCGGAAGATGATTCTGACCCCTGCCGGCAAGAGCCTTTACAACAGCATGAAGGCCGAGCTGGATGGCTACCGCATTGCCCTCTCCAAAGCCAAGCGGATTGCCATGGCTGAGGGACAGACCATCTTGCGGATCGGCCTTTTGGGCATGCCAGCCGAGCAGGTCATCATCCCCCGCATCCTGCGTGAGTACAAGACCCTGCACCCAACGATGAACTTTGAATACTATGTTGAAAAGCATGCCGACCTAATGAACAAGCTGGCCGCCCACGAGCTGGACATGGTCCTGACTACCTCGGAAGCCATTCCCAAGGCTTCCGGCTTCAGCCACACCGACCTCTGCCAGATCGAATGGTGCGCCGTGATTCCAAAGTCTCACGCTTTTGCCGGCAAGCAAAGCTTGAAGCCAAGCGATCTTGATGGCAACGACCTGATCTTCCTGGACTCCTCCTGGGCTCCGCCGGTGATGTCGGCCCTGCAGGAGAAATTAGAGCAAGAATGCGCAAGCAGCCGCATCTTCTTCGCCAACAACGTGGTGGCCCAGTCAATGATGGTCCTGACCCAGCAGGGGATTGCCGTTCAGCCTTTCGCTGCCGGAGCAACGGCGGCCTACGGCCTGCAGAAGATTCCGTTTGACTTCGATGTCAGCGCCAACGCCTCAACTTTGAGCCTGATCACTGCCGACGACCGGGAAAACCCAGACGTTGATGCCCTGCTCAGCTGGATGAAGGGACAGGATCTCAGCAAGTAGCAGCTGAATATGCGGCAAATTTACTTTAAAGATGATGAAAAGCCAAGGCTTATTTAAGTCTTGGCTTTTTTGCTGCAGTCAGCACATATTTATCCTTGCTTAATGCATGTTCTTGTAGGCCGCCCGGCAGGCATCCAGCATCCGATCGATGTCAGCTCCGCCGTAGAGGGGATACTCCAGCTTGCGCAGAAACTCCAGGGAAAAGCCCTGGGCCAAGTCCTCCTCGCATTTTCTGGCCTCTTGCATAAAGTCGGTTGCTTCCAGCTCTTTCAAGGTCTGACCGGCAACATATCCCGGCTGATGCAGGATCGAATCGGCCGGCCACTTGGGCTTGGCAGCCCCATGCCGCTCATTGAGCTGCTGCAGGTAGAACTTGATGGCCCAGTTGTGCGTCAATCCAGCCTGCAGGTCGTGCTTGGCCTTGCCTGGCCTTGAAGCAACGTCGAACAGGAATCGGCAGGGAATATTGCTCGTCCGGAAAGCCGCCTTCTGGTCGGCAAAGGCAAAATCCACCATTGGACAGAGGCCAACCAAATCCAGCGGCCGGTGGCGAAAACTATAAAAACTGAAGTAAGCATAGCTGCCGCAGGAAATGATATGCCGCTCCTTGATGCCCAGCAGGCTAAGGGTATAGTCATGCATATACATTTCCGTATTGGTGAACTGCCGCTCTACGCGGGCAAGCAGGAAATTGACCGAGCGGACCGACAAGACCACGCCGGCCTGGCGGTCATAGATCACGGTCCGATAGATGCCATCAAGCGGCTTGTCCCGCAGGTCATAGGCCGCGAGGAACCCTGGCCCCATCCGGTAGCCGGCGTCAGTCACGCTCTGCGCCAATTCTTGCTTTGAAAATCGGTAGATTGAGTCGTGGCTGATCGCGATGCACGGCGGCTTATCCCAAAAACGATGACAGGACATGCTTGGCTTTGATGACATATTTTTTCTCTCCTTTGCACAATTATCCATTAATCAGGACAACCTATTAATTTTTTCAAAAATAAGATATCAAAGCTCTGGCGTGAATGCAAGCGCATTCTTAGAATAATCTTCAGCAACAATAAAAAACATAAAAAGGCACTGACAGAATGCCTGTCAGTGTCTAAGAACAAGGTCAAAAATATTTAATGCTTAAAGAAAATCAGGCAAGATTCGTTAATCTTTAACTTGCAGCTGCTGGCGGACCTCCGCTACTTGCGCCTGCACGGACGCGGGACTCGGCCCGCCGAATGACTTCCGCTTTTCTAGGCAGTTGTGGAGATCGATCGCCTGGTAGACGTCTTCTTCAAACAGGGGGCTGAACTGCTGCAGCTCAGCCAAAGGCAGGTCTTCCAAGACAGTCTCCTCCTTGATACACTTAGCCACCAGCTGGCCGGAAAGATGGTAGGCATCCCGGAAAGGCAGTCCCTTCTTGGTCAGGTAATCCGCCAGGTCGGTGGCATTGATGAAGCCGCGCTGAGCCGCCTTGAGCATGGCGTCTTCGTTGGCCTGCATGGTCTCAATCATGGGGATGAAGGTGGCCAGGCACATTTTGACGCTGTCGACCGCGTCAAACAAGCCTTCCTTGTCTTCCTGCATGTCCTTGTTATAGGCTAGCGGCAACCCCTTCAAGGTGGTCAAAAGGCCCATTAAGTGTCCATAGACCCGACCAGTCTTCCCCCGGGCCAATTCCGCCATGTCCGGGTTCTTCTTCTGCGGCATGATGGAGGAGCCGGTCGTGTAGGCATCATCCAGGGTCACGAAGTGGAATTCCCAAGATGACCATAAGACGATTTCTTCGCTCAGCCGCGACAGGTGCATCATCACCATTGACAGGTCGCTTAAGTCCTCCACGACGTGGTCGCGGTCGCTGACCCCATCCAGGCTGTTGGGTACCGGCCCGGCAAAACCCAGCAAGGAGGCCTCATAGAAGCGGTCCGTGTCATAGGTCGTCCCCGCCAAGGCACAAGAGCCGATTGGGTCATAGTTCATCCGCTTTTCCATGTCAGCCAGGCGGCTCTTGTCGCGCATGAACATGTAGGCATAAGCCATCAGCTGGTGGCCAAAAGTAATTGGCTGGGCCCGCTGCAAGTGGGTGTAGCCGGGCATCAAAGCCGCCTTGTATTCTTCCGCCTTGTCGCACAGGGCTGACACCAGGTCAGTCAAGAGCTGCTGGATGGCCTGGTTTTCCTTGCGCATGTACAAGCGGATGTCCAAGGCCACTTGGTCATTTCTGGACCGGGCCGTATGCAGCATTTTTCCATCCGCCCCGATCCGCTCCGTCAGAACTTCTTCAATGAACATGTGGATGTCTTCAGCAGTAGGGTCAAAGTCAAGCTTGCCCTGGTCCAGGTCAGCTTCAATCCCTTCAAGGCCCTTGATGATGTCCTTGGCTGAGTCTTCCGGGATGATCTCCTGCTTGGCCAGCATCTTGGCGTGGGCGATTGAGCCCGCGATGTCTTCCTTGTAAAGCCGCTGGTCAAAATGAATCGATGAATTGAAGTCATCCGCGATTTGGTCCGTCTTGCCAGCCGTCCGGCCAGCCCACATTTTTTTCATGGCAATCTCCTTCGTCAAAAATCTCCGTCACGCTCTGCTTCTACTATATAAAGCAGCTGGCCTACTTGTTGCCTTTCTTAGCATCAAGACGGGCTTGAACAGAGATTGGCAGACCAAACAGGTCGATGAAGCCACCGGCTTCTGCCTGGTCGTAGTCAGAAGCATCAAACGTTGCCAGTTCTGGTGAGTAGAGGCTGTCCTCTGAACTTGCGCCGGCCTTGATGATGTTGCCCTTGTAGAGCTTAAGCTTGACCGTGCCGTTGACGGCTTCCTGGGTCTGGTCGACAAAAGCATCCAAGGCGGCCTTCAAAGGCGTGAACCACTTGCCATCGTAGACCAGTTCACCGTAGGTGATGGCCAGCTTGGCCTTTTCGTGCTGGACTTCCTTGTCCAAAGTCAGGGTTTCCAGGTATTCATGGGCAAAGTAGAGGATCGTCCCACCAGGAGTTTCATAAACGCCCCGGGACTTCATGCCGACCAGCCGGTCTTCAACCAGGTCCAGGATGCCAATCCCATTCTCCCCGCCCAGCTTGTTTAAGGCCAGGACGATCTCTTTTGGAGTCAGCTGCTGGCCATTCAAGGCAACGGGCAAGCCCTTGGCAAAAGTCAGGCTGATATAGGTCGGCTCATCTGGAGCATCGATTGGGGAAACGCCTTCTTCCAAAAAGCCAGGCTTCTCATAGCTTGGCTCCAGGCTCGGGTCTTCCAGGTCCAGTCCTTCATGGCTCAAGTGCCAAAGGTTCTTGTCCTTGGAGTAGTTGGTCTCCTTGGTGATCCGCAACGGCACGTGGTGGGCGGCGGCGTACTCAATTTCGTCTTCCCGGCTCTTCAGCTCCCATTCCCGCCAAGGCGCAATGATTGGCATGTCCGGCAGGAAGTGCTTGATGCCCAGTTCAAAACGAACCTGGTCATTGCCCTTGCCAGTCGCGCCGTGGGCAATGGCATCCGCCCCTTCCTTGATGGCGACTTCAGCCAGCCCCTTGGCAATCAAAGGCCGGGCATTGGAAGTGCCCAGCAGGTAGCCCTCGTATTTAGCATCGGCCTTCAGGCAAGGCATAATGTAGTCGTTGACGTATTCATCAGTCAGGTCCAGGACGACCAGCTTGGAAGCGCCGGAATTCTTGGCCTTCTCCTCCAGTCCGTCCAGTTCATC
Organism: Lactobacillus porci; assembly: GCF_009695985.1. Classification (NCBI taxonomy): domain Bacteria; kingdom Bacillati; phylum Bacillota; class Bacilli; order Lactobacillales; family Lactobacillaceae; genus Lactobacillus; species Lactobacillus porci. The sequence continues at coordinate 40,992 of NZ_VUMX01000017.1, read as the reverse complement.
CCCTTGACCCACGTTGGCGGAAACCGCGATGATTTCCGGGTTGTCATAGTTCTCCTTCAGCCAGGGAATGATCACCGAAGTGTCCAAGCCGCCGCTGTATGCCAATACGATCTTCTTAATCTTGCTCTTGTCAATAGTCATAATTAATCTCCTGATATCTGAATCTGCTGGTTCTCTTTAAGTGCTTGCTTGTCCTGTTGCTCTTCCTTGATCCTTGCCTCATCTTGCTCACCTCATCTAAAAATTGCCTGGCAATCAAAAATCGCCCCTTTGCCTAATGCAAAAGGACGATTTGAATTCGCGGTACCACCTTAATTCCCGGTCAGACCATGCGGTCTGTTCCGGACTCTCTTGCCCTATATCGCAGAGCTGCGGCGGCTGCCTCAATTTCATCAGCCGCGCTCCCGGCCGCGTTCCCCAGTCTGGCCTTGTTTCCTCACAACTACGAAACTCGCTGAAAAGGTCAGGGGCCCAGGTACTATTGCCATCGCTGATTGATTTGTTATTGAGTATTTTAACATGATTTTAATTTTGTGCAAGAGTTTTTTTGCAATTTAGAACCGCCGCTTTGACTATGAACAGTAACTAGAGTATTCTTAAAGCTATAATTAGTTGTAATCATCTTTAATCAGGAAGTCTAATAAGCACAATGAATACAGATAAAATTAAAATTTTCCTTGATTTGGCGGAAACGCTCAATTTCTCCCGGACCGCCTTAAACATGAACATCACTCAATCCGCCGTATCCCAGTCGATCTCCTCGCTTGAGAAGTATCTGGGCACCAAGCTCTTCTACCGCAACCGCAAGAAGGTCTCCTTGACTCCAGCCGGGCGGCTCTTCTATTCGGGGATGCACCCGGTCTTGACCCAGTTTGGCAAGGCCGTCATTCATGCCCGGGAAGTTGCCCAGTCAGTCAAGACCATGTTGACCATCGGCTTCAGCGGCACTCCATATGACGTCTACGCCTTGGCGGAATTGATCAAGGACTTCCGCGAGGACTACCCGCAAGTCAAGGTCTTCCTTGAGAACTACGACTACCGCACCTTGGTCGAGCGCTTGAAGCAAGGCTACTGTGACGTCGTTTTGACCAAGTCCGAGGCCTTCAGCGAAAGCAGCGAAGTCAGATTTGACTACCAGTTTCTGGCCAAAAGCCGCTACTGCGTGGCCGTCAGCAAGGATTATGACTTCAAGGGCCAGCAGCCAGTATGTTTTCAAGACTTGGCCAATGAGCGCCTGATCTTCCTGGATCCGCGCTGGTGCCTGCCAGTTCAGAATGCCCTGCAGGCCAAGCTCACCCGTGAGTTTCCTGAGGTTGACTACACGCTTGCCAACAACATCGTGGACTTTGCCGAAATGATCCGGGCCGGGCTTGGCGCCGGCGTAGCTTCACCTTTAGCCGTTGACCCGCGCGACGAAGACGTGCGGCTCTTGCCGCTAGCCCAGGAATATACGACTGAGTTGGGCATTGCCAGCCTTGAGGGGCACAAGTCAGAAGCCGCCACCAATTTCATCGACTGGCTGATCAAGCATGATCTGCCCGCAATGCACCCAGTTGAACAGGATTAGGAGGCCACTATGAACACAGAACATCTGGCAATTTTCATCAATTTGGCAGAAACCCTCAGCTTTTCAAGAACGGCGCTCAACATGGGCGTTTCCCAGTCAGCCGTGTCCCAGACCATTTCCTCAATGGAAAAGTTCCTCGGGGCTGACCTCTTCTACCGCACCCGCAAGAAGGTCTCCCTAACTCCGGTCGGCGAAGCCTTCTACAAGGACATCAAGCCCATCCACCACGGCTACTTGGACACGATCCGCAGGCTGGAGCAGATGAGCGCTGAATCCAAGAGCAAGATCCGCGTTGGCATCAGCGGAACCATGTACGAAGTTGCCGGCCTGTCCCAGGCCATCAGCAGCTATAGCGCGGAAAATCCCGATGTCCAGTTCTTGATTGAGCAGCACAATTACCATGAACTGGTCACCAAGCTCAATGAAGGCATGCTGGACCTGATCTTCCTGCACAAAGACGCTATCGCCAACCAGGCCAACATCAACTTTAAGCCCCTGCTTGCCGGCACGTACGCGGTCGCTTTCAAGAAGGGCGCCTTTAAGGGCTCTGACAAGTTGCAAATCAGCGACTTGGCCGGCCAGCGAGTGGTCTTCTTGGAAGACAGCATTGCCAGTCCCAGCCTGTTTGCCTTGCAAAAGAGCCTGTGGCAGAAGGTGCGTGATCTGCAGATCGTTTCCGCCAATTCAATGCCTTCAGCCTTTTTGAGCATCCAGTCCGGCATGGCGCTCGGCATTCTGCCAAGCACTGCCCTGCCGCTTGACCCGGAGCTGACTGTCCTGCCGCTTGAAGGAGCAGGCAAGGCAGCTGAATACGGCTGCGCGATTCAGGCCAGAACGATGTCGACCGTTGCTATCGACTTCCAGGGCTGGCTTGAGGCCGGCAAGATGGCTCCAGTTCACGAATTTGGCTAACCAAAGCTGAGACATTTTAAACAGATTTGCTAATTAAAAAGACATGACTTGGGTCATGTCTTTTTTGTTTACATGAGGATTTTTTATAATGATCCAAGCCCTAACTATTCGGATTTGGATCATTTTTGCACGGTGATTTTCAGCCGGTGCCCTTCGGCTTCAACCGAGCCATCCGCGAACATGGCCTTGACCGACACCTGCCTGCTCCCGGCCTCTTGGAAGTCTTCATAAGTCTTTTCGTCCGCGTCCATGACCATGAGATCATGGATCTTGCCCTTGACCGCTTCATAATTGACCAGGACGGCCTGCCCCAGCAGCGCTTGAAAGTCAGCCCGCTCGTTGCAGCGGGCCGGAAAAGGCTGGGCGGCATTCTGGTAGAGCAGCTTGGTCTGCCGGGCCTGCCCCCACAGCGGGATTTTGATTCGCACCGGCACCTGGTCCAGGCTGCGATCAGGGTAGCGGACTAGTGCCACGCCCTCATGCAGGCCTGGGGTCGCGAAATCGCCCGCGCTGATCCCAGTCAGGGTCATTTCCGTCCCTTCAGGCAGCTTGGCGCGCTGATGGGCGGCCAGGAGGGCGCCATAGGCAAATTCTGGGTCAGCTTCTGCCGCTGGCGGCGTGCAATTTTGCTCCAATTCTGCCGGCGAATAAAGCAAAGTCTTGGCAAAATCGGGTGCAAACCGCTCCGCCATGGCCTCTGGCCGGGCCTTGACCTGGACAAGCACCCGCTTCAAGTACTCAAAGCCGTCGGCATATTCCACGTAAAGATAAGCGGTCTGCCGGCCCGGAAGCTCTGGCTGAAAATAGCGGTGGCAGCCAGGATCAGCTGCCACTTCCAAGCGGACCGCCTGCTGCTTGACCTGGGCCAGGTTCTGCACCAGCGCCGCTAACAAGCGCCCTTGAACCTGGTAAGCGTCGGCATCGTAATCCGCCGCCAGCATGATCTGGCTCTTGACACGCGGCAGGCATCTGGCTTTGCCGGATGCCTCTTTTGCTGAAGCTATTGTTGAAGCTTTGTCTGCTTGTATCTCTTTGCTTCTAGCTCGCTTTCCTGTTTTGTCTGCGTATTTTGTTTCTGCTGTTTTTCCTGCGCTTTCCGCGGCATTTTTTCGCCTGGCTGCTTTGCTGGCCGCTGGCCTGGCTTCTTCTGCCGGCCGATTCTTTTCGCCTGCTCCGCTGCTTGAGCTGCAGGCTGCCAGGCTGGTCAGCAAGAAGATGGCCAGGATGAGGCCTTGCCACTTGCTCTTCATTTGCTTCCTCCATTTCTATGCTGCTTTCTTGGTCCGCAAGCTCAGTTTACGGGATCCGCCTTAAGAAAAGCCAGCCTGTTTGGACAAAATTTGGGACTTATATAAAAAATCACTTAATTTTCTTAACAGCCCCCTTTTCTATGTAAAAAAGGCTGGCAAGCTCATTAATGCTTGCCAGCCTTATTCTTATTCATGCCAGTCAGGTTCTGCTTGGCGGTAAGGGCTTCGTCCCATGGCAAAAGCTCATCCTGCCTGCCCTCAGGATGGTACTGGGCCAGCCAGTGGTCAAGCTGCTTCTGTGAAACGGGGACCAGCTTGAGCCATGCCCGCTTGCGGATGCCCAAGCTGGTCAAGTCGCCGGCCTGGACCTTCTTTAGCGCCGCGAAGTCGCATGGATCGTACAGGCCTTGAAAGGCTTGACCATAGAACTTGACTTTGACCCCTAAGAAGACCACCAAGTGGGCGGCCGCGGCCTGGCTGACCGTCAGCTTGTCGCTCAGTTCCGCCAAGGCAAGGCAGTCCGCCATTGGCGTGCTCTTGACCGGAAAGCGGTAGGACTTGCGCCAGTCCAAGGCCCGTCTGGGAATTTCTTCCCCGCGGTCGGTGAACTCCCCTTCAAGCACCGCGATGTCCTCATCATACTGGCGGATCAAGTCAGCCTGAAAGGCCTTCAGCTTGACCTTGATCTTCATGTTGGGCTGGTAGTCCAGTCCGGCTTCTTTGGCGCTCTGCTCAGCAGTGTCCGTGATCAGGCTGGCAAAAATAATCCGCCAGCGCTCAGCCCGCTTCTCATCCAGCAAACGGGTCAATTCTTCTTCCGTCATCTCTTCAACTGCCTTAGTCATGCCTTGCCTCCGAAATTAATGCTTCAGGGCATTGGCCAGGGACTTGAAGCGCTTGTCGCCGGTCTTGAAGTCCCGGACCAGCCACTGGAAATTGCCCTCGTACTTGCAGTAAAGGTAGCAGTATTCAACATAGTCGCCCTGGTCCTCCGTGGCCCGGTCGAAGACTTCCGTGTCCGCATAAGTCTCAATGATCTTGTCGTCTTCATGGCTGTCGCGCCAGTAGGAATGGCTGCTGGCCGGAGTCTGGCCCAAAGTCTTCAAATCGCCCAAGTTGACCAGGTCCAGCACCTGCTCATAGTCCTGGTAGCTGTCCAGCAGGGTCTTGCCGGCCTGGGCCAGCTCCCCGCCATGTTCAAGCAAGACCGCGCTGACGGTATTGTCCTTTTCCTGTACGGCAATCATGCACTGGGTATCTGTCATATTATCTCCTTGTAATCAACTATTTGAAAAAGTGGAAGAAGCCCCGCTTCTCCTTGCTCTTTTCCTGGTCTTCCTTTTCCTTGGCAGCTTGGGCCGCCTTGGCTTCAGCCAGCTGGTCCTGCAGCTGCTGGATCTGCTCGGCTTGCTTGCGCTTCTCGTCAGCCTCTCGCTCCTGCTCTTCCTGCCGCTTCTGCTTTTCAGCGACCAGCTGAGCGTTTTCCTGGGTGACCTGCATCATCTTGTCCATCATTTCCGCGTTCTTCTTCAGATATGGCGCGATGTTGGCCCCCATGGTCTGGCCCTGCACCTCGGCCGCGGCCTTGGCCTTTTCCATTTCAAAGCGCTCAGCCGCGATCCCGGTCGCCTTCTCATAGCGCTCGGTCAACAGGTGGTTGCCCTGCCACATGTCCATGTTGGCAAAATTGATGGTCAGCCCCTGGCTGTCGAAAGTCTTGCAGATCTCAGCTGCTGACGGCAAGTAGCCAAAGTAGCGCTGGATGTCGTTCTTATTCGGGAAGACGCGGGCCGGCACCGTGCAGTCCGCGGCATCCCTGGCAAAGGTGATCTCCCGCAGGGTAGCCTCATCGTGCAGCAGGATGCTCCAGTTTCTTCTGCCTAAGTCATCGGCCAGGTTGTAGTTCTTCATGTTGAAGTAGTACTTTGTCTCAGTGTTGACCAGGTCATACTCCTTGACCAATTGCCAGAAGGCATGCTTGACCGGGTATAAGAAGTCGCGCTTGAGCTTCAGGTAGTCGCTGTCGGTCATGTTCTCCACCCAGCGATCGATCTGTCTGGTCAGGTAGAGGAAGAGGGCATTGTTCAGCCAGTGGCCGTGATTGTCGGTGTTCCCATCCAGGTATTCAAAGAAGTGGATGTCGGCATCGGTCTTCTTGCGGAACTGGTTGCCCTGGCTGATGACGTAGCCGCGCCGGCCAACTTCGGCCAGGAGCTCGATGTCTTTGCCCTTGGAGTTCATTGAAAAAATCGCGACCGGCTCAACGCCCAGCTTGTCGCCATGGCGGTTGGACCGCTTCTTCAAGAAGGTCTGGGCAGCAGCTGAGGAGAACAGGGAAACCTCTGGGTCATCAATGCAGATTGGGGTGATTGACGAATCCACATCCATGTAGCGGTCAGTAAAGCTCCAAATGTTCTTGTTGATGACCTTGGAGTTGGAGCTGTAGGCGCTGGCCCGGTCCTGCTTGGTCAGGCTCTTGCCGGCCAGCAGCTTCTTTCTGACGGCTGCCGTCATCCCAAAGAGCTTGTCTTCTGAACTGGCCTGTACGATCGACTTGGTGTTGCCAATCGTCAGGTTTGAAGCAATCTTGAGCAGGGTTGACTTTCCCGTCTCCCCTTGCCCAATCAGGCCGACGACGATCGGCACGTCTTCCACGATCCCGTTTCGCTGGTCAATGGCCTGTCTGATCTTCCAGATGCTGCCGCTTTCCAGGACGTACATCAGGAATGAAAAAGCAGCCTGGGATTCGTTGTCCTGCTTGCGGTCGCGGTAAAAACGCACGATGTCGAAAATCGCGGAGACGTCCTGGCGGCTTGGCTTGGGCACGACTACTGGCGTCTTCTGGTAGGAGTCCACGTCCGGCTTTTCAATGATCGTCCCCGTTGCTTGCTCCTGCAGGTACATGGGCTTTGGGTAATGGGCCGGCTCATCCGGCAGGGAAATGGCTTCCCCGTCAAGCACATCGCCTTTAACGGCCAGCTTGGCCAGCTTAGGCCCCAATTCCTCATCAGCCAGCAATTGCTCCGCGCTTTCCAGCTGCTTGGGGTCAATCGCCTCCTTGATCTTCAGCAGCTTGACGGCCGAGCGAAAGCGGCGGTTTTCCGCCCCATGGCGCAGCTGGGCTTGTCTGGCGGCTTCTTTAAATGAGCTGACCGGTTCTTTCAAAATCAGGTCGGCCAAGCCGGAGGCCTTGAGCAGGACCTTGGCCCGGTCAGCGTCATCGGCTTTGGCGTATTCCTGCAGCAGGTCGCGGGTTAAATAAGGCTTGGCCGCCTTCTGCTGGGTCAGCCAGACCTGCTGGAAGACCGCCCAGTCCTCGTCGCTTTCTTCTTTCTCCCCATAGCTGACCAGCATCAAGTCGCGGCTCCCGCTGTAGAGACGCCATTGGCCATGGTCTTCATTGGACAGCATCAGCAGGCTGAAGTCAGCCGCCGGAATCCAGCGAACGGTCAGGCTGCCATCCAAGAGCCGCTTTCTGCTTGCTTCATGGGACTCATCCAAGGCCGCTAGATCCCGCGCCAGATTCTGGGCCAGGGTCAGGTCGGGCAGATGCCGGCTGGAAAGCGGCACCAGCAGGTCAACCTGCTGGAATTTGGGCAAAAAGACCTGCTCGACCAATTGCCAGTCCAGGTCGGGCATGATCGCGGCAAGGCGGGAAAATTTCTCCGTCGTCTGCTGCAGGTCTTCCAAGAAGCCATGCTGGATGATGAGTTTTCGTTGGTTGTCAATAATTGCTGCCATCTTTTTATCCTAAAATCGATTCTCTTGCTTAATTTATTCACGCGCCGCCAATGCTTGCCGCCGCGCGGATGTAAACCTTGTCATTCAAATTATAGCACCGAACCCGCGCCCTCTACCAGTCGCCACATGATTCCCTGCCAATGGTCTGCAAAATAAGGTATGATAAAGGAAAGCATTAACGAATAAAAGCGAGGAGCGGAGTGACATGACTATACAACAATTTCTAATCTTAGGCTGGACTGGCCTGGGCGTCTTGGCCATTTTTGGCATTTGCTGGATCTACGGCCTGTTCACGGACCTGCCGCGGATCCGCTTCTTCTGCGACGTCATGATGGTCGCGGCGCTCTTCATGATGCTGATCGGCTTTGGCGGCCGGGCCAAGCAGCTGCGCCTGGCGCAAGACCGCAAGGCCGCCGTCATCCGCCAGGCCAAGGCATATGACCAAACGGGCGCCAAGCTGCTAAAGCAGCTGACGACGGTCAAGGAGCAGACGGATGGGATTCAGCAGCACGTGGCCGGCAAGTGGCAACAGTCGCTGACTGACTACCAAGCCGCCGTCAAGGCCCAGCAGAAAAAGAAGAAGCGAAGCAAAAAGCTGGTCTACAACCCTGCCAAGGTCGTGGGCGAGGCTATGACGGACAAGAGCAAGTCCATCAAGTCCTGCCAAAAAGAGCTGAAAGCAGCCGACAAGCTCTTGGGCAAGCTTTACCAGCAGCGCAAGAACAAGAAAATCACGGTTCCATACCAGGACTACTCCGCGGCCTTGACCCAGACCGTCAAGTACTACAACAGCGCCGTCACCGTCAACAAGCAGACCTGCCGCAAATATATTGACAAGAACCGGCAAGCCGCCGAAAAGACGCAAGCTGCCTTGGACAAGCTGGACCAAGACTAGGAGTCGGGATTACCTTAGGACGCTCAGCTAATTTAGATGAGCGTTTTGGATTTTAACAATCGAATATGAGAAAAACGTGGTAGTTGGGGGACGTTTGAGCTTCAGCAACTCCCTGCTGTGATTTGAGATACATCAAAAAGGCTCCCAGAAGTTTTTTCACTTCTAGAAGCCTTTTTGATTCGTTAGAGTTTTTTTCCCAGACCCCTTTTCATTGCTTACATGCTTACCTGGCTGTCCTCAGGAGAGGAGGTCATGATCCCGGCAAAACTTTTGCAAAAAATCAGCCATGCTTTCCACGGCCTTCGGCTGTTGCCCTTCCTTTGAAACCAGGCAGAGGGTATAGCTGGTGTCCTCTTCGACCGGCACGTTGACCACGCCCGGGGCTTCATGATACTTGGACTTAGGCAACAGAGCCACCCCTTCGCCGATGGCTACCAGACCCATCATGGTTTCGATATCGTCGCTCACGCTGGTTTGGTGGACTTGCACGTGATGCTCATCAAAAATGCGCTGCAGGAAGTTGGACAGGGCATTGCCGCGGCTGAAGCTGATAAATGGGTACTTGCTCAAGACCCTCAAAGAAACTGGACCCGCATTGGCTAATTCATGGCCGGCAGGCACGACCAGTTCTAAATGCCGCTCCATTAACGGCAGCAGCTCCAAGTCGCTGATCCGCCGCTTGCTGGTCTTGGTTACCAAGGCCAGGTCCAGGTCGCCACCCTGCACCTTAGTCAGCAGCTCGCTGGTCAGCCCCCTTTGCAGCTCAAAGTCGACCTTGCTGCTTGGGTTGACCTGGCGGAATTCCCGGATCACGTCCGGCATGAAGCGTGGCGAAACGATATGAGCCACCCCAATGGCCACCTTGCCAGTGCTCCCTTCCGCCATTTCCATAACCCGTCTTTCCCCTTCCAGGATCTTCTTGACGCCAACCTGCGTATACTCGGCAAAAGACTTGCCGTAAACCGTCAGACGAATGTTGCGGCCGCTCTTCTCAAAGAGCGGGACGCCCAATTCTTCTTCCAGCTTCTTGACAGCATAGCTCAAAGTTGGCTGTGAGATCCCCAGGTTCTGGGCAGCCTGGGCCATATATTGCGTTTTGGCCAGTTCGTTGAAGTATTCAAGATGTTGGAAATTCACAATTCTCACGCTCTCTATCATCAAAATGTTTCTATTACTATTTTTATCTAATTGCCTCTTTTTCGCAACCTTTTAGCAATTAAATTGATCACGAAATTCATCAGTCCTTTGAATAATAAAATTGTCGGTAATTATAAGCCGTGAATTATATAATATAAAATAAGAAAAATAATCCACCCCCCAAAAATGGGACAATCTAGTACATGTCGTATTTTAAGAAAACAATGAAAGCCCTATTTTCGAAGCGACTGATCAATAGGTGTATTTTTTATGTATAATTCTTTTGATAAATGTCCAAAAAGCGCTATAATAATTTTATTGTAAAATTTGTTTTGCTAATCGATAGTTTTATAGAGAGCGTGTAAGATGAAACAAGATGTACTTTATCAAATTCTGACGACTGCCGAAGACTGTCAAACCGTCAGTGATATCGCGAAAAAATTGTTTCTTAGTCAACCCTATGTCAGTCAGGTCCTAAGCAAAGCTGAAAAGAAATATAAGGTAACCCTGATTGAACGACGGACTTTGCCAATCGAGTTGACGGAAGCAGGACGCACCTTGTGTGATGGCCTTGAGCGCCTGCACAGCGACCAGATGAAGATCGAGCAAGACCTGCGTCGCTTTACTGAAGAAGAGCAGTCTTACATTAAGATCGGCTTCTCCCCGGTCTGGATTCCTGGCCGCGACAACCACATTATTCCCCAGCTTCAGGAAAAGTTCTCCAATACCCGCTTTGAATTGATCAAGACCTTCAGCATTAATTCCGCCAAGCGCCTGGTTGACAACCGTATGGTTGACATTTATTGGGGCCCGCTCTTGCGGGGGGAAAACCTGAAGAACTACTTTTTCTATCAGCCAAAGGTCTATTTGATCATTCCCAAGACCAGCAAGCTTTACCAAATGGGCAAAAAGGAAGTTCCTTTTGACTACCAGATGCTGGTTGACCTGAGCGAGGAAAAGATGGTTTCTCTGAGCGACGACTCAGGCTTCCAGAGAACCATCGACCACCTGCTGGAAGACCAGAACCTGCCCAACAACAAGCTGATCAAGGTCAACGACTATGAGGCGGCCGTTCAGCTGGCTGCCGGCGGCTTGGGCTGGACCATGACCATGGAGTACCTGTTGCCAAGCATCAGCGACAGGGATGAATACAACTTTGCTGAGCTGCCAAGCAGTCTGATTCAATCAGACAACGGACTGACCCTGCACACTGAATCCAGTGCCAAGACCAGGGAAGTCGCACGGGAAATGGCAGATAAGATTCAAGACATGCTCAAGAAACAAGGAAAGATTCAATAACGCCTGTCTTTCCAAGAAAAAAGCGCGCGGTCCCAGTGACCGCACGCTTTTTTGTGCTTGTTCAATGATCGTTAGAGTTGCTTCTTCCGCTTTTTCTCTAGAATTGCCAGGCTGCCGAGCCATAAAAGCCCCAGCAGCGACACCAGGAAGCCCGCCAGCAGACCTGGCGTGTGGTAGTAAAAGGCTACCTTGTGCTTGCCCTTGGCCAGCTTCAGGCCCAAAAAGGCATTGTTGGTCAGAATGACCTTGGCTGGCTTGCCGTCAACGACCGCGCTCCAGCCGCTTGAATAAGGAATTGACGAAGTCAGGATGCCCGCCTTTTTGGCCGTGATCGTCCCCGTCAGCTGGTCTTGCCCCAGCTTCAAGTGCTTGAGGCCGTTTTGCCGGATCTGCTTGATCTGCCGCTTGTAGGTCCTGTTGATTGGCACGGCGACGATCCGGTAATCAAGCTGGTAGACCCCCAGCTTGGATGGCTTGAGGATCAGGCTTGACGGCAATGATGAGTAGACGCCCAGATTCATCGTTCCCCCTTTGACCAGGCGGAAGAAGCTGGTGGCTTCCACGCTTGGCTGGGAGATGGTCTCGGCTGCTTTGGACCCGGTAACGGTCAAAGAGTAGGAAATGTCCGGCGAGCCCGCCAAAAGGTGGTAGCGCAGGTACTTATAGCGGTTCTGAACCCGGTTGAAGGAAGCCGACTTCAGATCGGCATTCTGTTCTGCCCGCTTCAATTCATACTTGAGCTGCTGGGCAAAAGTAAAGGGCTGGTACTTGATGGACCTGAATTCAAGGTGCAGCTCGCTCTTCCCTAGTTGAGCCTTCTGCTTTTTAGTCAAAAACAGGCGTAAACTGTAGCTTTCCTTGCTGTCCGTGTACTTTAGGCGGCTGGGGTTGACGACGTTGCCGCGGTTCGAGACCAGGGCCGCCGGGATGGTCTTGACCCCGCCCAGCTTGGCCTTGGCCAGCTGGCCGGCATCCTGCCGGCTGACGACCACGCCGCTGGCTAGGGCGCGCTCTTTGCCTGAAGCCGGCAATTGCTGGTAGACCGCCGGGCTGATCGTCTTGCTTTCCAGCCAGACCAGCGGAAAGGCCGACTTGCTCTCATACATCTTGGTCTGCACCTGCACTTGGTCCGGGTCGGCATCGTAGTCCTGCTTGGCCTTGCTGGCCGCCACCTCCTTGTAGGTGGCCGGGATCTTTTTGGCATTGAGGCCGTTGGTCTGGACAAAAATGTAGCGCACGCCCAGGAAATTGTTCAAGATCGTCCGGTCGTCAACTTGGTGCAAGGGAATGTTGTTGTCATACTGGATGTTCTGCATGTCAGTGCTGAACTGGCCCAGGTAGGCGTTTTGAATCGAGTAGTAGGACGAAATATTGGCCAGATTGGAGGTCAGGTCGTTCCAGACCTTCTTCCGGCTGACAATCTTGTTGTTCGATACCGTGTTGATCCGGTAATTGCCAGCTGCTGCTTTTTCTTCCAAGCCCCCGTAGCGCTTTTCAGCAATCTGCTCATACTCGCCCCGGTTCAGCATGGCCGACGCGAATCTCCCGTTATAAGGCAAGGCCGCGTAGGCCGCGTTCAGGCAGACGTTGAGAATGATCAGGATGGCAAAGGCCTTCTGCCCCTGCTTGACCTTGTTTTCGGAAATCAGGTAAGTCAGGCCCAGGGCCAAGAGCAGGAAGATCACTGGCAAAAAGAGCTTGTCGTCGTTTTGGATGAAAAAGACGACGGCCAGGTAGACTAGGTAGATCCCCGTGCTCGTGGCCAGAAGGCGGATCATTTTAGGGCTGAAGCCCTCAAGAGTCAAGTCCCTCAAGAAGATCATGACCGTCATCGCCAGCGGCAGGTACAGAAGCAGGGTCCAGCGGTTGGAAGCGGACATCCCTCCGTTGAAGGCCGCCCCAACGGCTGGGATCAAGAGCATGACCAAGCCCAAAAAGAGCGCGGCCGCCAGCGTCTTATGCTTTTTCCAGTTGGCGTACAGGTAGGTGATGGCCAAAAGGATGACGCTGGCCAGACCAAGGGCAGACCAGAACATCAGCTTCCAATTGTCCCCGTTGATCAGCTGCTTGGGCAAAAGCAGGTAGTAGTAGAACGGATAGACGACCATCCCGTTGGCAAATTCTGAACCAGTCCGGGTTGAATTGATGACCCCGATAATCTCAGGGATCAGCAAAACGGCAGCCGTCAACACGCTCCCGCCAGCCGCGAAGGCAAATTTGCGGATGGTTGGCCAGAAGGGAATTTTCCCCCAGTAGTCCAACCCCCAGCGCAGGGCCAGGTACAGCATGGCCCCAAGTCCCAGCACGAAGGCCAGGTAATAGTTGCTGACCAGCATCCAGAAGAAGACTCCGGTCAGCGGCCAGGCACTCCCGCCCTGCAGGACTCGTTCAATATTGACGACGATAAGTGGGAACAAGATGAAGGTCGTCGTGAACATCGGCTGGGCCACCGCCGCGTAAAGCAGGTAGGCGTTGACCATGTAGACCGCGGCTCCGCTGAGGATGATCCAGTCAGAAAAGTCAAAGTGTCTGGCAAAGTAGACAAAGGCCAGGCCCACGCAGTACATGCGCAAGACGATGATCAGCTGGTAGGCAAAGATCAAATGGCTCGTTGGAAAAAGCAGGGTCAGGTAGGCAAAGACGTCCCCGATTGTGTAGTAGGAAAAGACCGAAAACAGGTCGCTCCCCACCCCCATGGTCCAGGACCATTCAGTCGGCCCTTGGAAGGGATGGCGCAGAAACTGCAGCAGGTACTCCCGGTACTTGATCATGAGCGGCAGGTGCTGGTTGAACGCGTCCGTGTTCCAGATCAGGGTATGGCCGCTGATCAGGTAAGGGGCAAACATGCAGGCGGCCAGAACCAGAAACAAGACGGTATAATGCAGATAGGTCCTCTGGTCCTTTTTTCTTGCAAAAGTAAACTCCATAACTGCCTCCAAACTTGTGAATTCGTATCTTTATATTTTAGCGCTTTTTGAGGCGATCGTTCAGAAGCTTAAGCTTTTTCTAAAAGAAATGTCAGCTGGCAGGCACAAACGGCCGTTTGTCAAAAGCGGGATTTATGCTAATATGGGTATTATAAAAATGAGTTAAAGAACTATAGAGGAATGTAAATACATGGATATTTATAGTCAAGTTAAGGCAATTGCCAAGCGACATGGCCGGACAGTCAAAGAAGTTGCCAAAGACGCGGGAATTGGCGAAAACAGCATCTACCGCTGGCGGACCCACCGCCCCTCGGTCACTTCCCTGCAGAAGGTAGCCAGCGTCCTCCACGTGGCCGTGGAAGACCTGACCCGGGACATCAATGCCCACCGGACCGTGGACCTGAACGACGACAAGGTCCACTTCACCTTCAATGGCCGGCCGGTGACGGCAATTGAAATGAAGTACATCCGCCGCCTGCTAACGCCAGAATTCAAGAGCAAGCAGCGTTAAGCAAAAAACTGATCCCAAGGGCTTGGGATCAGTTTTTTAGTTGTATTTTTTCAAGACAATGTAGGCGCTCAGAGAAAAATACAGCCAGGCCGTGACCACTCTCTGCCGGCCCAGAATCATGGCCTGCAGGCGCGGCCAGCGGGCGATTTTCTGCCCCAGCCAGGCCCAAAGGCCGGTCAGCAATAAGAAGACCAGGCTGACCAGGAGGAGCTCTTGAACCGAGTGACTGGCAAAAAGCGGAATGTAGACGCCTACGTTGTCCCCGCCATTGGCCAGCGTCACCAAAGCCACGGCAGCTGTCCAGTTCCGCTGGCCTAGAGGTGCGGCCTCCTTGTCCTCGACCTTGTCCCGCAATTCCTTAATTCCCAGCCAGGCCGGCAGCAAGCCCAGCCTGGCCAAGGCCTTGGCAGGCAAGAAAGAGAGCCCGTAAGCCCCCAAGATGGAAATAGCGGTCAGCAGGGCAATGCCCAGATACTTGCCAAAAACGATCTGCCAGTCTTCTTTGCGACTTTTAGTCTGGGCGAAGAAGAGCAGGCTGACCAACAGGTCGTCGATGTTGGTTGCGGCGTAGGCCACGATGGCTTCAGTGATTGTCTGCAGCATTTTCCCGCGTTCCTTTCCTTTCTTTTTCTTTTCTGCTTTTCCAGCTATTTTCAGACAAAATTCTGAAAAAGTCAGCTTTATTTTTAAACTTCTTTTTGCCTTCCGCCAGGCCAAAAAGCCCGCCATCAGCCCGCCTGGCCTTGCTTTCTTCCGCAAGCAACCCCGCGGACCTTCTTATTGAAAATAGCAGCCTTTCTTTACAAAAACTTTGCTTGTTTATTGACAGCCGTCCGCCCTATAGTATAGGTGGAAGAAATGAATGACAAAGGAGGATGCAACCATGACCGACATGCTAAGCAACTACCTCGACCAGGTCGACCGGGACCTGGGCAGCCTGTCCTTGAGTGAACGGACCGCGCTATTGAAAGAATTAAAAGCCAACCTCTTAGAGCGGATCGCCGCGGGTGAAAGTCCCCAGGAAGCCCTGGAACATTTGGGCGCGCCTGACCAAGTGGCCGCCCTTTTGGAAAAAGCCATGCTGCAAAAGGAAAACCTGTCAGCCTCAGACATGCGCTTGATCTGGAGCCTGGCCATCATGGCCGCCTTGTTCGTCGCCCTGGCCGGAGTGTTCCTCTACGCTGACCTGACTCACGGCAGCATTTGGGCTGGCCTGAGCATCTGTGGCTGGATCACCTTTGCCTTCTGCTTAAGCATGATCATCCTGGCCCTGGTCAAGGAAATCCATGAATAAACACGGCCTGACAATTTAGAGCGGCAAAGTGTAAATATGAAAATCAACAATCAAACTCAGAAGAAAGGAACGTTCTGACTGCCTCCAGCAACCAGAACGTTCCTTTAGTTTTGTCTTGCTTATCTGCTGTTTCAGCCTACTCGCCGCCATCGTCCAGCAGGTCGGTGTAGAGTTCCTGCATCTCTTCATCGTTTGGCGCCAAAGGCAGGTACTTAGCCAAGACCTGCTTGACCAGGTTCTTTTGCCCGGCAGCGTCAAAGAAAAGAGCCATCTGCCGCAAGAAGGCGGCATTGTCCTGCAGGCCAGGATAGGCCAGCAGGTACTCGCTTTGGGCCTGGTCGTACTTGTCCAAGCCCTGCCAAGCCTGAGCCATTGCCCAGTGAGCCTGCGGCTCAAGCTCGGCGTCATCCAGCTGGCCAAACAGGTCCAAAGCCTCTTGGTACTTGCCTTCGTAGTTGTCCAGGTTGGCCAGCATCAAGCGCAGGCTGGAATTATCCGGGTTGACCTTTAAGCCGCGCTCAAGCAGGTCTTCCGCGTCAGCCTGCTTGCCCAGCTTAAGCGCCGCGTCGGCCCCCAGCTGATAGAGTTCTTCATCCAGCTCGTTGTAGCCCAAGCCAGTCTGAGCCGCGTACAGCTCTTCTTCGAAATTGTTCTCCATTCCATAGGCCTGGGCCAGGAAGGGATAGGCGTTGACATAGTCTGGACTTTGCTTGATAACTTCATCCAAATATTGGATCGCCTGCTTGAATTGTTTGGCTTGAACCATGATCACCCCGGCCTGGTACTTGGAGTCAATATCGAGCAGGTCTTCCTTGTGGCCATTGATAAAGGATGCCGCCTCTTCATAGCGGCCCAGCTTGGCCAAGGTTTGAAAGATCCGCTGGTTCAAGTTGACCTCGCCAAACATCTTCTGCCGCTCAGCCAGATCCTGGTACAAAGGCAGGGCTTGCTCGCTCAGCTCCATCAGATAGTCCAGTTCAGCCAGGCCAAATTCGATGGCGTCTTCATCCGGAGCCAGCTCGCGGGCTTGGTTCATCTTGGCCCGGGCCGTTTCCAGCAGCCCTTCGCTTTGGTAGTAGTCCGCCTGCACCAGGAGGCTTTCCAGATATGCGTCCGATTCTGGCTCAACCCCGTAAAGCAGGCTCAGTCCGTCGTCTTCTTGGCCGTCATTGAGCAGGATTTCGGCCAGGTAGACCTTGAACAGGTCCTCATCTGGAAACTGAGCAATCAATTTGCGGTAGACTTCCTTGGCCAGGTCGGTAAAGCCCAGATCGGAGAGATTCTCAGCCAGTGAAGCCAAGATCTCGGGATCATCATTGTCCAAGGCCTGCTTGAGCAGGGTCCGCGTCTCACTAAATTTGTGCGCCTGAATGGCATCCAGCAGCTGTTCAGAATATGTCATCAATCGTCCTCACTTTCTGTCTGCCTTCTATTCTACCTTATTCACTGAAAAATCAAAAAATTAAGCATTGTTTGGTCAATGCTTAATTTCTGCCTATAATTCTTTCTTGCTGACAGCCTGTCCATAGTCATCCAGCTGCGTCGGCTTGACCAAGAGGAAGCCCTGGGTCTTGTCGCAGCCAATTTCTCTGACGAAGTCATACTGGTCAGTCGTTTCGACCCCTTCAGTCAGAGTCTGCAGGCCCATTTCCCTGGCCACCTTGACCAGGCTCTTCATTAGCTTGCGGTTGACTCCGTTGTTGTCGTCCAGATGCTGAACGAATTTCATGTCGATCTTGATCAGGTCAAAGCGGTATTCATACAGGCTGTTCAAGCTGGAATAGCCTGAGCCAAAGTCGTCCATCCAGAATTTGAAGCCCAGGGCATGCAGCTGATTCATCTTCTCCTGCAACCCAGCCTGGTTGCCAGCCAGGTCCCGCTCCGTGATCTCAATCACGATCAAGGAATGGTCAACTCCATACTTGTCAACGATCTGCGTCAATTCGTCCACGATCGCAGGCCGGTCGAAATCTTCATGTGACAAATTGACTGAGACCGGGTGCAAGGCAACGCCGTTTTGCTTCCAGACCCGCAGCTTCTTGACCACCTCTTCCAGCATGTAGGAATCCAGCATAAAGGTCAAGTGGCGCTTCTCAATGACGGGAATGAACTGACCTGGCCCAATTAGGCCCCGTTCTGGGTCCTGCCAGCGGGCCAAGGCCTCATAGTCACTGATCTGCTGACTCTTATTGTCGAAAATCGGCTGGAAGAAGACCTTGAGCCAGTGCTGGTCGATCGCCTTCTGCAGGTTGTCCAGGTAGTAGTTGCCGGACAGGTCCCGCTTTTCGGCCGCGTTATCATAATGCCACAAGAAATGCCGGCGGTCCGTGCCGATCTGGCTTAAGGCATAATGAACGTGATCGGCGATATCGTTCATCGAGTCCCCGATCTGAATCTTGTAAATTCCAAAGGCAATATCAGCCGCATTGCCGCCAACCAGGCACTTGAACTGGTCATGAACCCGGAGCAGCTTGGCTTCCAACTGATCCTGATCCGCAATCACCAGGAAGCGGTCGCCTTGGTAGCGGGACACGATTTGGTCAGGGAAAGTCCTGGTCAGCAATTTCCCTACTCCGACCAGCAGCTGATCGCCAGCCGGCTTGCCGAATTGATCGTTGTAGCCCTTCATGTTGGAGAGGTTGACCAAAACGGCGGCAGGCTGCTTGCCAGAAAAGCGGAGCTTGCCCACCTTTTCCAAGCCAAAATTCATAATGAAGTGGCGGTTGGGCAGCCCAGTCAGGGCATCGCGGTTATATTCGTCCTTAAAGTGCTCCACGTAGTCCATGTCGGACTTCTTGAAGTCCAAAGGACTCCGGTCAATCTTATAGTAGAAAATAAACAGCAGCTTGGACCCGTCAGGCTCAACTACCCGCTTGCCAAAGGCATGCATCAGGTAGTAGTCCTTGGTATGAGGCTCTTTGACCCGGTAGATCAAATCGTACTTGAACCTGTTGCCCAGCTTGGCTTCCTGCTGGCCAAAGTAAGCCAGCCGGCCAATGTCGTCGGGATGAACGAAGCCGAACATCGACTCGTCCAGCGACTTGATCAGTTCATGGCGCGGCATTCCGTGCATCTGACACATGGCATCAGAAACCAGCAGAGTCACGACTTTCCCGTCAACAATTTGATAAACGCCCAAGGGAATCGGCAGGGACTCGTAGTCCTTGCGCTGCTGGGGCGAAAATTGATATCTTCCCATTCGCAATTACCTGATTTCTAGACTAATCCGCTGACAAATATCCTAGGCTGAAGCTAACGCAGTCCGCACGCGTTAATGCTATTATAGCAAAAAAGTCCGGATGTTTTTATTTTTTTAGATTATCAAATTCATTGCTTAACAAATATAGTTCGCTGCTTTAACAACAATCTTACTAAATATGATATAGGAATATCGTTATTTACATTAGTCATTCGGAT
Organism: Lactobacillus porci; assembly: GCF_009695985.1. Classification (NCBI taxonomy): domain Bacteria; kingdom Bacillati; phylum Bacillota; class Bacilli; order Lactobacillales; family Lactobacillaceae; genus Lactobacillus; species Lactobacillus porci. The sequence continues at coordinate 22,042 of NZ_VUMX01000017.1, read as the reverse complement.
AGACTTATCAGTTAAATCCGTATTATGAGATGCTGCCCCGACCAAGGCCGAGTTTTTTATAAGCTAGTGCTCACGCGCAGCCTACAGCTTCTGAGAACAACCAACTTATTCTTGCAAGCAGGATTGACCGCAGTCAAGCCCGCTTTTTTACCGCCGAATGTAAAATTAAATTGAACACTGTTCCGATCCAGAGAGTGAAAATCGTTTTTACTGGATCAGAGCACCAAAAATCTTACTGACAGATGTATTACTTAACATCCATCAGTAAGAAAGATTATCGAGCCAAAAAAGGCGATTCAACTCGGCATTGAAATGTCTCACCCTCATCTAATAAAAGGATCAGCACCGTCATTGATGCTGATCCTTTTTAGGTTATTTGCTTGATAATCGTACCAAATTTCCGCACACCTGTTTAACTGTTTTCCGTGGATACTGGCACAAAAAGCATTTATGAAACATAATATTAAGTCTTATTAATTATCTATTTCTTCCTGAACCAATTTCCGCAATTCTGCCAGTGGAACCGGCCGGGCAAACTCGTCCAGCGGCTGCGGCTTGGCCAACAAGAAGCCTTGGGTCTTGTCAACGCCGATTTCTTTGACGAAGCTGTATTCTTCTTCAGTTTCGACTCCTTCGCAGAGCGTCCGCAGCCCCATCTTCATGGCCATCTGCACCAGGCTGGCCAGCAGCTTGCGATTGATTCCGTTATTTTGGTCCAGGTGCTGGACGAACTTCATGTCCAGCTTGAGCAGGTCAAACCTGTATTCATAAAGACTGTTCAAACTGGAGTAGCCAGAACCGAAATCATCCATCCAAAAGTCAAAGCCCGCTTCATGCAGTTGACTCATCTTTTCCTGCAGCAGGGTCATGTCACCACATAGATCTCGTTCCGTAATTTCAATGCTGATCAAGCTGGGATCGATGCCGTACTTCTGGACTTGGCTTTGAATGTCGGCGACCATTTGTGGCCATTCAAAGTCTTCGTGCGACAAGTTGATGGAAACTGGATGCAAGGGTACCCCATTTGCTTTCCAGGCACGCAATTTCTTCAGGACTTCGATCAGCATGTACCGGTCCAGGTAGTGAGTCAGGTGGCGTTTCTCAATCACTGGAATAAACTGGCCCGGACCGACCAGGCCCCTTTGCGGATCAATCCAGCGGGCCAAGGCCTCATAGTCACTGACCTTGCCAGTATGATTGTCGTAAATCGGCTGGAAAAAGACCTGAATCCAGTGCTTGTCCATCGCCTCCTGCAAGTGGTCCAGGAAGTAATTCTCGGATAAATTGCGCGCTTCAGCTGCCTGGTCGTATTTCATCACGTAAAGACGGCGGTCTTCGCCGATCTGGCTCATGGCAAAGCTGGACCGGTCAATGATCTGCTGCATCGTGTCCCCTTCCTGAATGGCGTAAACGCCAAAAGAAATATCAGCCGCATCCCCATCAACCAAGTCGCGGAAATCGCGGTGCAGCTTGGCCAAGGTCTGCGCGAGACCATCCGCCAGGGTAAAGACAATGAAGCGGTCTCCCTTCCAGCGGGCTACCAGCTGACTTGGAAAAGCAATCGACAGACGATTGGCCACGGCGGCCAGCAGGTGACTGCCGTTAGTTTGCCCAAACTGGTTATTGTAGCCCTTCATGTTGGAGATGTTGACCAAGACGGCTACTGGCTCGCCCCCGCTTTCCCGCAGCTCGGCCACCTTCTCCAAGGCAAACTTGTCAATGAAGTGGCTGTTGGGCAGGCCGGTTAACTCATCGGTATTGATCACGTCCTGACTCTTCTTGGCATAGGCCTTGCGGCTTTCACTCATTTCCTGATCATCATGGTCAAGATTCTCATAGAACAAGAAAGCCACGACGCTCCCGTCAGCCATGGTCTTGACCCGGCCAATCGTGTGCACGTGCTGATAGCGGCCAGTCCTGGCATTGCGCAGGAGGTAAAAGATATTGTAGCTGAATTTATTGCCCTGCAGGTGCAGCTGCTCACTATAGTAGCTGAGCTTGCCAATGTCCGCTGGATGGACGTAGGCAAACATGTTGTCATTAAAGGATTTAACCAGTTCTTCCCGGCTCATGCCCATCAGCTGGCAGAGCTGATCGGACACCAAAAGCGTTCTGGTCTTGCCATTCACCACTTGGTAGATTCCCAGCGGAATCGGCAGGGTTTCATACTGTCGCCGCTCGCTTGGCTGAAATTGATATTCAGGCATTTGTTAAGCACTCCTTGTCATAATTTTGCTTTTCACCTATTTTGCAGATATGCAAGAGAAAGCATGCCCAAACTTAGTTTTGAACAGTCATCAACTTGCGGCAATTCCGCAAGCTTGATCCTAAGTTTTAATTCAACCTAAATTATAGCAGAAAAGATATGCTAATTTGTGCTGAATTTGTGACTTTTCATTAGATTATATCAAGTTAAAAAGCACTCATAACAAGGCTTTCGCCCGTGCTTGGGCTCTGCTTTGCCGGCCTATCCTTAATAGTTCTTTAATAATAATGCCATCAATCAGAAAGATCGCATCAAGGCAAACAAAAAACGCCAGGAATATCTCCTAGCGTTTTCGTTTTAAAGCGCGTCAATTACTTAACAGCGTCCTTAAGAGCCTTACCTGGCTTAAATGCAGGAACCTTGCTTGCTGGAATTTCGATTTCAGCACCGGTTTGAGGGTTGCGACCCTTGCGAGCTGCACGTTCACGAACTTCGAAAGTACCGAAGCCGATCAATTGTACCTTTTCACCCTTAGCCAAGTCTTCTTGGATTGATTCAAAGATTGCGTCAACGGCTTCTGAAACGTCCTTCTTAGTCAGCTTAGTCTTAGCAGCTACTTCTGATACTAATTCTGCCTTATTTGCCATGTGGAATTCACCTCCTATAAATCAGGCACGGTGGCCTAATCACATCATTCTAAATAGAATGAGGGACACTGAGCGCTGATTGCATTCAATTAATTCCCTGTTCTCTAAATTATCACAAGAATGCCTTGAGAACAAGCCTTTTCATGTGTCATTCTTGCAAAAAGAGCAAGAAAAACAACGCGTGTGATCCAGCTACTTGCGCTTGCGCGGCAAGATCTTGATTGGGGTTCCCGTAAAGTCAAAGTTCTCCCGCAGCTGGTTGATCAAAAAGCGCTGGTAGGAGAAGTGCATGAGCTCGGGATCATTGCAGAAGACCACGAAAGTCGGCGGATTGGACTTGACCTGGGTCATGTAGTAGACCCGCAGGCGCTTGCCCTTGACCATTGGCGCCGGAACCAGGCGGCTGGCTTCCAGAAGCAGGTCGTTCAAGACGCTGGACTGGATCCGCTGGCTTTGGTTCTCGTAGACCTTTTCAACCAGTTTTGGCAAATCATCGATTCCCTTGCCGGTCTTGGCAGAAACAAAGACGATCGGGGCATAGTCCAGGTAGGCAAACTCATCGCGGATGACGGCCTCAAAGTCCTGGCCGGAAGAGGAAGTCTTCTTAGGCACATCCCACTTGTTGACGGCAATGATGACCCCAATGCCCGCCTCATGGGCGTAGCCGGCCACGTGCTTGTCCTGTTCCCGGATCCCAGTACTTGCGTCCAGAACCAAAACGGCGACGTCAGAGCGCTCCAGAGCGCTCATTGCACGCATGACCGAGTACTTCTCGGTCTTTTCGTAGACCTTGCCCCGGCGGCGGATGCCGGCCGTGTCAACGACTCTGAACTTGGTCCCGTCCTTTTCAAATGGCGTGTCGATCGCGTCCCGGGTGGTGCCTTCTTCATTGGCCACGATCACCCGATCCTCACCCAACAGGCGGTTGACGATGGAGGACTTGCCAACGTTTGGCCGGCCGATCACTGAGAAGGAAATGACGTCGTCAGCGGCGTTTTCCGCCTCTGGCGGGAAGTTCTCGACCACCTTGTCCAGCAGGTCGCCCAGACCGGTCCCATGGGCCCCAGAGACGGGAATTGGCTCGCCCAGGCCCAAGGAATAGAAATCATAGATGTCGGCTCGCTGCTCAGGGTTGTCAGCCTTGTTGATCCCCAGCAGAACCGGCTTCTTGCTCCGGTAGAGCAGACGGGCGATGCGCTCGTCCAAGTCAGTAACGCCCTTTGACGCGTCCGCGATCATGACGATGACGTCGGCTTCCTCGATGGCAATCTCGGCTTGGGCGCGGATTTCTTCGTCAATCGTGGAATTCTCCCAGGTAATCCCCCCGGTATCGATAATGCTAAATTGGTGGCCCATCCAGCTGGCCCGGGCATAGTTCCGGTCGCGGGTCACGCCCGGCTTGTCTTCGACGATCGCCACCCGTTCGTTGATGATGCGGTTGAACAGGGTTGACTTGCCAACGTTTGGCTGGCCAATAATGGCCACTACAGGTAATGGCATCTACTCACCTCTTTTACTTTCTAAAAAATCTGTCTCTATATAATTATACTCTAGGAAATAAAAAAGACCGACGCGGGTCGGCCTTCTTTATTTTGTTTTAAAGCATTAACGCTTCTTAAGTTGGTCACCGATCATGTCACCAAGTGAGAAGCCGTTGTCGTCGTTGCTCATGTACTTGCGAGCAACTGAGTCGTTGTTTGATGAACGACGTGAACGAGGTCTGTCGTTTGATGAAGAAGCATTCTCTGGATCAGCTTGCTTAATTGACAGGGAGATTCTTCTTTCACTTGGGTCGATGTTAAGAACCTTAACCTTAACCTTTTCACCAACAGTCAAGACGTCGCTTGGCTTGTCAACGTGCTTGTTGGAGATTTCTGAAACGTGTACCAAACCTTGGATGCCGTCAGCGACTTCAACAAATGCACCAAAGTTAGTCAATGACTTAACTTCACCTTCGATGATGTCACCTTCGTTCAAGTTAGCAGTAGCTTGTTCGAATGGTGATGGTTCAGTTTGCTTGATTGACAGGGAGATACGGTGACGGTCATTGTCAATGCCAATAACCTTAACCTTAACATCTTGGCCAACCTTCAATACGTCGCTTGGCTTGTCAACGTGCTTGTAAGAAATTTCTGAAATGTGTACCAAGCCGTCTACGCCGCCGATGTCAACAAAGGAGCCGAAGTTGGTCAAACGTGATACGCGGCCTTCTACGATGTCGCCAACAACGAGTTGGGAAGCAACGTTTTCGAATGCTTCTTCACGTTCTTCTTCGATAAGTTCCTTGTGTGAAAGGATCAGACGGTTCTTAGCTGGGTCGATTTCAGTAATCTTAACCTTGATGGTCTTGCCAATGTATGGCTTGAGGTCTGAAACGAAACGGTTTGAGATCAAGCTGGCTGGCAAGAAGCCACGGGTGCCAACGTCAACCAGCAAGCCGCCACGAACAGCTGAGGTAACCTTGCCTTCAATGGTCTTGCCTTCTTCAAAGTCCTTTTGAAGCTTGTCGTAAGCTTCACGTTCCTTAACGCGGATTACTGAGAAGAAGAATTCACCATTTTCCTTGTCGCCACCGGCACGGCGAACAACGTAAGCCTTGAAGGTGTCCCCTGGCTTAACGGCGTCGCGCAGGTTAACGCTGCGGTCGTTGGTGAAATCGCGGCGGGTGATCACGCCTTCAACACCGGCGTTTTGTACGCCGACGTTGATTTGGTTGTCTTCTACAGACAAAACGTTAACGTCAACGATATCGCCAACTTTAACTTCTTGCATTTGTGCAAGAGCATCTAAAAATTGATTGTTTTCTGACATAAATATAAAATGCCTCCCTGTTTATTCGTTCTCTATTCTACCGAAAAATAGCTGAATTTGCTACTATTTTAGCAGACTTTTTTGACTTTTTCCCGGATTAGCTCTATTTTTGCTTTTTCTTAATCTCAGTCAGGATCGCGTCGACTACTTGGTCGATGGTCATATGGGTCGAATCGATCTCGATGGCGTCGTCTGCCTTCTTCAGCGGTGAGATCTCGCGGTGGGAGTCAAGGTAGTCCCGCTTGCTGATGTCCGCTTCAATTTCTTCCAGGCTCTGCTTGGCTTCAATGCCCTTCTCCTGCCAGTCCAGCATCCGCCGCTCAGCCCGGGAGCGGGCGCTGGCAACCAGGAAGATCTTCACGTCAGCCTTGGGCAAGACCGTGGTGCCGATGTCGCGGCCATCCATGATCACGTTGGTTGAGCCGGCCAATTGTCTTTGCAGGTCGACCATCTTGGCCCGGACCCCTGGCAGGGCGGATACTTCTGAAACGTGGGCGGTAATTTCCGGGGTCCGGATTTCCAGGGAGACGTCCTTGCCCGCTACGATCACCTTCTGCCCCTTTTCTCCAGGCTCCAGCTTGATCCCGTCTTCGTCAATCGCGGCCAAAATGCCCTTTTCGTTGCCGTATTCCAAGTCATGGTCACGGGCAATCAAGGTGCAGGCCCGGTACATGGCCCCAGTGTCAATGTAAACAAATGACAGCTTGTTGGCTACAATCTTGGCTACGGTACTTTTCCCTGCTGATGCAGGTCCATCAATCGCTACTTGCATATTTCAATCAAAAGGAGCGATTGCTCGCTCCATTCCTTTCCTATGAATTCTTTTATTTGACTTTGAGCTTCTGCCCAACGGACAGAACGGCAGTCGTGGTCGAATCGTTCAACTGGGCCAGTTCATCCGCCGTCATGTCGTGCTTGGCGGCAATCGAAGCCCAGCTGTCGCCGGACTGAACCACGTAAGTCTTGCCAGAGGAAGACTTCTGGACCGCCTGCTTCTTGACCTTCTTCTTGGCAGCTTTCCTGACCGCGCTTTGCTGGCCCTCCAGCCGCATTTCCTGCTGGGTCGTCCCCGGCGCGGCAACTGGAACGATGGCCAAGGCGACCAAGACCAAAACCAAGATCAAGGACTGCCAAGGAGCGTTGCGGTCCCGGCGCTCCTCGTCGGCTTGGCGGCGAAGCTCCACGCGGGACAGGCGCTGCTTTTGCGGTTTATGCTCCATGTCCAACTCTTCCTCCTTTAACTTCTCAATTCTAACATATTTGCCCGATTTCTGGCACAAAATAAAGCTCTTCCCGGAGGAAGAGCTTTGGCAAAAAGCACTGCTGCTTTAAAGAGATTAAAGATAAGCAATAAGTAAGTTTAAGAAAGGAAGCGGCATCAGTACTTGCTTGAAACGTTGAAGTGCTTGCGCACGAACGGCTTGATCGTCTTCAGGACTGAGGCAAACAGCACATAGACGACCACTGAGTTGATCGCGCCCTTGATCAGGTTGAAAGGCGCGATGATCCCGAAGATGTAGCTGCTCATTGACGGAATGTGCAGCATCTGGCCCAAGTAGGTCTTTTCAGTGAACTGCAGCAGCTGGGCGTAGTTCATGTGCATGCTTGCCGCCTGCGGCACTGAAGTGTAGGCGTAGACTGGCGTCAAAAGGAACCAGTTGCTCAAAGACATTACCGCCGTCAAGCACAAGGTGCCGACTGCCAGGCCCAATACTGGGAGCAGGTAGCCCTTAGCGGACTTGCGGTCTTCATCCTTGACTGAGCCGGCAATGTAGTAAAACGGCAAAGCGAAGGCCATTGAGGCCAGGAAGGCCGCCAGCTGGCCCACCAGAGACGGCAGGGCAAAGCCGCTGAAGAGCAAGGAGACAAAGCCCTTGATAAAGGCCACGGCCGCCCCGCCAGCTGGCCCAAAGACAAAGGCGCTGATGACCACGATGACGTCTGAGAAGTCCATCTTCAAGAAAGCGACGCCCGGCATGATCGGGAATTCAAATTTCATGACGATAAAGGCGATTGCACCGATCATGGCGTAGGCAATCCAATTCGAAACTGATTTTGCTGATCTGCGATTGTTGGCAATTTCCATGCTTACAAATCCTCCTAGAGATATAAAAAGGTCCGTTGCCTCGAAGAGCAACAGACCTGAATTAATAAGCATGTTTATAAATTGCTTGGCTCACGTCTGTCTTCTTCCATCTAGACTTTAACTATCGGTAGCTTAATTGCATTCAACCACTTACGTGGGTCGCGGACTCACACCGCCGGTCGGGATTTCCACCCTGCCCCGAAGACAACTGATATATTAGCGTTTACATTTTAGATTCTAATCCACTTGCTTGAGCTTGTCAATCTCTTTATGGGTCAGTTCGCGATATTGGCCTGAAATCAATCCGTCCAAGGTCAAGAAGGAGTACTTTTCTCGGGACAGCCTGTCAACCAAGTGGTGAACCGCCAGAAACATTTCCTTGACCTGGTGGTAGTGGCCTTCATGGATCGTCACCTGAACGATCTGCGCGTCCTTCTTCTTGTCGGTCTTCAAGATCTTGACTCTGGCCGGCTTGGTCTTGAACTTGCCCTTGTTGATCCGGACCCCGCTTTCCAGGGCCTTGATCTCGCTTGGCGTCAGCTGGCCCTTGATTTTTGCCACGTAGACCTTGTTGACCTCATTCTTCGGGTGCATCAGCAGGTTGGCCAATTCCCCGTCGTTGGTCATCAGCAGCAAGCCGGAAGTATCATAGTCAAGGCGCCCCACTGGATACAGGCGGTATGGCAAGTCCTGAAAGTAGTCGGCTACCGTCTTGCGTCCTTTTTCATCCTTGACCGTGGAAACGACGCCACGGGGCTTGTAGAACAAGTAGGTGTGCTTGGCCTGGCGCTCAACTGGCTGGCCATCGACGACGACCTGCTCAAATGATGAGACCTTGGTTCCCAGCTGCTTGACGACCTTGCCGTCGACTCTGACCCGCCCGGCCAGAATCATTCTTTCGGCTTCACGCCGCGAAGCCAGGCCGGCTTCCGCGATCACCTTTTGCAAACGTTCTTCTGTCATTCTTCAATCTCCTTTTGTCTTAGCTTGTCGTCAATTGACCCGTTCTCCGCGAACAAGTCCACTTGACCGTCTTCATCAAAGCCGTCATCTTCAAAATTCTCAATCACCGGCAGTTCGCCCAGGGACTTGTAGCCAAAGTACTGGAGGAAGTAGTCCGTGGTCACGTAGAGCTTGGGGTGCCCAGGCGCCTCCTTGACTCCGTCTGCCTTGACCAGTCCGCGCCAGACCAGGGTCTGGAGGGCGCCGGAGGAGTTGACCCCCCGAATGTCGTCAATTTCGATTCTGGTAATCGGCTGCTTATAGGCAATGATGGCCAGAATCTCCAGGGCTGACTGGCTGAGAGTCTTGGTCAGGTCCTTGTTGAAGTAGGCTTCCACCACCTGGCTGCAGGCCGGGCTGGTGGTCATTTTGAGTTCATCATTGATTTCAATCAGCTGCAGGCCGCTGTCCGGGTCCTTGGCCAGCTGCTCTTGCAGCTTGCCGGCCAATTCCCGCAGGGCTGCCGGCGACACCTGCAGCAGTTCCGCCAGGTGCTCGCGCTTGATCCCCTCGTCGCCAGCGACGAACAAGAGGGCCTGCAGCTGGGCTGTTTTACTTGTCATCTGCGTCAATTCTTTCCAGTTCCAAATCGCCAAAGGCCCGCGCCTGCTTGACGCGCAGCCTCTGGTCCTTGATCTCCTGCAATACCGCCAAAAAGAGCCCCACCAAGTCTGGCAGCCCCTGGACTTTTGCAGTCAATTCAAAGAAGCTCAATTGCTTGCGCTTTGCTAGCTGCCCATCCAAAAAGGCCGTCAGTTCTTGAATCGGCCGTCCGGTCAAAGTCACCTTGACCTGGTCAGGCTGGCGCAGCTTGAAGCGGCGCATGGCCAAAGCAAAAGTGTTGGCCAACTCCGTCGCCGTGATCTGGCCCAGGGGCAGCGGCTGCACCTTGTCCTGAGAAGCCGCGCTGGGCTCTTTGGACGCGACCGCCGGCACTTCGTCGTTCCGAACCCGGAAGTAGGCCGAAATCTTCTTGAAGACCGAGTACTGGACCAGCTGCTCCACCAGCTCCTCCCGGGGGTCTTCATAGTCTTCATCCTCTTGCACGAAGTCGTTCTTGGGCAGCAGATACTGGGACTTGATCCGCAAAAGGGTGGCTGCCATCACGAAGTATTCTCCGGCCAGCTGGAGGTTGAGCTCCTGCATCCGGTCCAAATAGTCCAGGTACTGCTGGGTAATCTTGGCGATCGGAATGTCATAAATGTCTAAAGCTTGCGACCGAATCAAGTGCAAAAGCAGGTCCAGGGGGCCTTCAAAATTCGGCAGCTCAATCGTCATGCTGTTGTCATTCATCGTCAGAAAGGTATTTCAATAAATAGGTATATTCCGGAACCGTCATCAGCTTTCGCTTAGGGTCTTCTTGGACCAGCTCATGCATAATCGCCGACTGGTGCTCATCATCGCGGAAGCCCGGGGCCAAAGACAGGTAGCGCAGGACCTGGCACCCCCGCCCCAGCTGGACCCCAGCCACGCCCACGATATTGCGATCGCTGTTGCGGTAGAGGTAGAGCTTGTGGGAATCGTCCACGCTGTAAAGGCGCATTTCATCCTGCAGGTTTTGCAGGTTCTTGAAATCCGGCAGATAGGACAAGAGGCCCATGGCGGTCTTTTCATAATCTTTTTTGTAAGGTATCAGCAAAAAATATCACCACGCTAAAAACTAGATCCGGGGGTGGGTCTTCTGGTATACGTCAAAAATATGCTTCTGGGTCAGGTTGGTATAGATCTGGGTCGTGGAAATGTCGGTATGGCCGAGGATTTCCTGGACGACCCGCAGGTCAGCCCCGTTTTCCAGCAAGTGGGTCGCGAAGGTGTGGCGCAGGGTGTGGGGGGTGACGTCCTTCTCAATGCCAGCCTGGCGGCAGTACTTCTTGATCATCTGCCAAACGGCCTGGCGGGTCAGTTGCCCGCCCCGCTGGTTCAAAAAGACGTACTGGCTGAATTTGCCCGCCTTCAGCAGTTGCTGGTCGCGGACCTTGGCATACTTGTCCAGCCAATCCATGGCCAAGTCGCTGATCGGGATCAGCCGTTCCTTGTTCCCCTTGCCCAGGACATGGACGATGCCCAGATCCGCGTGCAGGTCGCCGTCTTGCAGGCTGATGGCCTCGCTGACCCGCATCCCCGTCGCGTACAAGACTTCCAAAAGGGCCCGGTCCCTGATGCCCAAGGGCTTGGACACGTCCGGCTGGTCCAAGAGCTTGCTGACTTCTTCCTGGCTAAGAGCCAGAGGCATCTTCTTTTCCCGCTTGGGCGCGTCCACCTGGCTCATCGGGTCAATCTGCTCAATGTGCTGGCGGACCAGCCACTGGTAAAAGCGCCGCAGGGTAGAAACCATCCGGCTAATGGAGTTGTTGGACTTGCCGGCATCCCGCTCTTTAGCCAAAAAAGCATCAATGTCGACGGCAGCTTGCGGCCAGGAGGCAAAGCCTTCCTTTTGCACGAAGTCGGCAAACTCCAGCAAATCCTGCTGGTAGGCAGCAATCGTGTTCTGACTGAGCCCGCGCTCAACCTGGCTGTAGCGCAGGTAATCCGCGACCTGGTCGGTCAGCTTAGTCATTTTCCGGATCCTTGATCAGGGTGATCGTGCCGGCCGTCTTGTCCTGCTTGATCAGGCCCCGCTTGATCAAATGCCCCAAGGCCCGCTTGAAGGCGGACTTGGAGATGCCGAAGTAGTCCTTGATGGCTTGGGCGTCAGACTTGTCTGAGAAGTTCAGGGTCTTGTCGGCCTTGCGGCGCAGGGACATCAGGATCATTTCCGCGTCATCGTCGATTTCTTCAAAGGCCCGCGGCAGAACCGACATGTTCAAACGGCCATACTGGCTGACGCCGATCACCCGGGCCTTGACTTCCTCGCCCAAGCGCAATGGCCGGGTCATCTGCGATTCATGGATGAAGCCCAGGTAGTAGTCATTGGTCAGCACAAAGCAGCCAATGGTCTTGCTGGTATAGACCCGGGCCAGCAGGTTGCTGTTCTCCAGGTTGGCTGGGAAATGGACCGCGATTTGATCAAAGACGTTCTCGTCAGCCGGCTTGGCCCAGATCCGGTCCTTTTCATCAGTCTCCAAGCGCACCAAGAGCTGGTCGCCGATCTGCGGCCAGCGGGCCGGATCAAGCGGCAGGTCGTCAAGGGAAACGACGATGTCCTTGTCCGGCAGGCCAACGTCAACGAAGACCCCCAGCCCCCGCTGGCTTCTGGTCACCTTCCCCCAGCCGTATTGGTCGGCCTGGGCAAAAGGCAGAAACTGCGTCATTTCCCGTTCGTGCTTCTGGTTGTCATAGATAAAGCCCGTAATCTCGTCGCCGATCTTTGGCGTTTCTTCCTGCGTCAATTCCTGCTTCTTCAGCTCAAAAGTCAAACCGTCAATTTGTACATAGTATGCCTGGTCATTGGCATTGGTAATTTTTCCCGTGCGGATTTCGCCCAGCATCTGTCTACCTCCAACTTTACATAATTCTAAATACTAAGTATACGTGATTATCTGCTGAATTGAAAGAATTATCTTTCCCGCGCGCAAAAAAGAGTCCAGCCAAAAGCTGAACTCTTCTTGATTAGGTTGATTGTTCTACTTTGTAACGCTGAATTACAGGTTAGAAACTTCACCTTGGTAGATTGCGCCACGACGTGCGTCAACAGTTACAGTTGAGCCGTCAGCAATCTTGCTGGTTGCGTCGGTAGCACCAACGACAACTGGAATGCCGAGTGATACGCCGACAACAGCTGCGTGGCTAGTCAAGCCTGAAGCTTCAACGACCATGCCTGAAGCCTTCTTGATAGCTGGCATGTAGTCCTTGTCAGTTGACTTAGCAACCAGGATGTCACCTTCGTGAACCTTAGTGTTGGCTTCGTCAGCTGAGTTGGCTACAACGGCCTTGCCGATAACTGAGCCGTTGCCTACGCCCAAACCATGAGCAACTTGGTCGCCGATGATTTGCAGCTTCATCAGGTTGGTAGTGCCTGATTGGCCAACTGGAACGCCGGCAACGATGATTACGAGGTCGCCGTCCTTAGCAAAGCCCTTTTCCTTCGCTACGCGGGCAGCTTCTTCGAACATTTCGTCAGTGTCCTTTGGCTTGTCAACCAGAACTGGTTCAACGCCCCAAACGATACCCAATGAGTGTTGGATCTTTTCGTCGAAGGTCATGGCAACGATAGTTGCATCTGGACGGTACTTAGAAATCATACGAGCAGTGTAGCCGGAGCTAGTAGCAGTGATGATCGTCTTAACGCCCAATTCTTGAGCAGTCCGGACAACTGATTCACCGATGGCTTCAGTTACGTTTGAGCCCTTGTATTCTTCGAAGCGTTGCAGAGCAAGAGTGTTGCGCTTGTGCAGTTCTTCTTCAGTACGTACGTCGATGTCGTGCATAGCTTGAACTGATTGTACTGGGTACAAGCCGTTAGCTGATTCACCTGACAGCATGGTTGCGTCAGTACCGTCAAGAACGGCGTTGGCAACGTCAGTTACTTCGGCACGGGTTGGACGAGGTTGTTCTTGCATTGAGTCAAGCATTTGCGTAGCAGTGATAACTGGCTTGCCCAATGAGTTGCACTTCTTGATCAAGGTCTTTTGAACGAATGGTACGTTGATGAATGGGATTTCAACACCCATGTCACCACGAGCAACCATCAAACCGTCTGAAACTTGCAAGATTTCGTCGATGTTGTCGATACCTTCTTGTGATTCAATCTTTGGGAAGATCTTTACGTAGTAAGCGTTGTGAGCTTCGCAAAGGGCACGAATGTCAAGAACGTCTTGAGCCTTACGTACGAATGAGGCGAAGATGAAGTTGATGCCGTGTTCCAAACCAAAGTTGATGTCGTCAGTGTCCTTTTCAGTGATCCCTGGGAGGCGGATTTCAACGCCAGGAGCGTTAACACCCTTCTTTGAGCCGATCACGCCAGTGTTTTGAGCTTCACAAACCAATTCGCGCTTTTCTTCGTCCTTGGCCTTGATAGTCAAGCCAACAGCACCGTCGTCGATCAGAACAGTACCACCAACGTGGGTGTCATCGTACAGACCTGGGTAGGTAACGTGGATCATGTCCTTGTTGCCGGCCTTAGTAGCGTCCATAGAAATACGGATTTCGTCACCAGTGTTGATCGTGAACTTGCCGCCTTCTTGGTCAGTAGTTCTGATTTCAGCACCCTTGGTGTCCAGAGCGATACCCAGAAGCTTGCCAGTCTTCTTTTCGATATCGCGAACCATCTTCATTCTGCTAAGGTGTTCTTCGTGGTCACCGTGTGAGAAGTTGAAACGGAAAACGTTCGCACCGGCTTCGACCAACTTAGTAATAGTTTCTTCATCGTTTGAAGCTGGCCCTAAAGTACTAACAATCTTAGTCTTTTTCATCTGAAAAAATCTCCCTAAAAAAATTTAAAAAACAACTTTCTTGCCAAAGCCTGGATTCAGAAGGCTACTTAGAAACTTCTGAGTTAAGCTTCAGCAAGCTGTAGTCACCCTTGTGAGTATTCTCAAACAGATCAAGGATGTCATGCGCAGTTACTTCACCGTGTTCCATGCCCACAGCGAGACCACCCTTGCCTTCAAGAAGCAAGTGAACGGCTGCGTTGCCCAGCTTGGTAGCAAGCACGCGGTCGGAAACCGTTGGCGTGCCACCACGCTGCATGTGGCCCAAAACATTGGCACGAGCATCGAAGTCACCATACTTCTTCAGTTCGGCCATAAATTCTTCAGCAGTCATGACGCCTTCAGCGACAACAACCAAACCGTGGTCCTTGCCTCTTTCTTGCGCGGCCTTCAAACGGTCCGCGATTTCCTTGACGTCGTATGGCTTTTCAGGAATGACAATCGCGTCAGCACCACAGGCAACGCCGACCCGCATCGCAATGTCGCCGCAGTTGCGGCCCATTACGTTGACGATGAAGACCCGGTGGTGACTTGATGCAGTGTCGCGGATCTTGTCGATCGCGTCCATTGCAGTCATGCAGGCCGTGTCATAGCCGATGGTTGCTTCAGTGTAAGGGATGTCGTTGTCAATCGTGCCTGGCAGGCCGATTGAGTTGAAGCCGCGGCGGGTCAGTGCCAAGGCACCGTGGTAAGAACCGTCACCGCCGATGACGACAACCGCGTCAATCCCGTGCTTCTTCAATTGTGCAATACCAGCCAGCTGACCTTCTTCATTTGCAAATTCTGGGTAACGTGCAGTGTAGAGGAAGGTACCTGGCGTGTTGATCTTGTGCGCTACATCTTCACTGTCCAATGGGAAGATGTCGCCTGCGACCAACCCTGCAAAGCCGTATCTGATGCCGAAGACTTCCAAACCGTTGTCCATGGCGGTTCTAGCTACGGCTCTGACGGCTGCATTCATACCAGGGGCGTCGCCGCCGCTAGTTAAAATACCAATCCGTTTCATGAATTCACCTCATCATGATCTAAATTGTGTAATATCTCACATCACCTAGATAATAACATTTTTATCCGCTAAAGTCTTGTAAAATCTAGCTTGAAAGCAGAATTTTTTCTATTTTTTGCCTGTTAGGGCTTACAAAGCCCAAGCCACCGCCTGGGCCTTTTTGATTAGTCAAAATTCCCTTGAAATTTTCGAAAAAATCGCAGGTCTGGCGGCTGAAAAAGCCATGAAACGACTTTCATCCAGGCAATTTGCCAAAAGGATCACGAGCGCAGGTGGAACTGCTTGAGCTGGTAGAGCTTGAATTCTAGCTGACTGGGATCGGGGTAGCCCTTGATCGCCTCCAGGCGCAGGACGTAGTAGCCGCCTTGAACCAAATCCGGGTGCAGGCGGGCCAGCTGCTCGGCAAAGATCATGACCTTGTAGGAGCCGGTCGAATCAGCAAAGATGGTCGTTGCCATCTCTTCCCCGTGCTTGTCGGGCTTGATCCTGAAGGAGCGCAGCTGGGCGATCGCGTTGGCTTCTTCCTTTAAGCTGAAGTCGGCCAGGCGCTTCATGTCCTGGTAGTGCTGGTCAAAGTACTTCTCAACGCGCCGCTGCTGGATGTCGGTCACGGCTTCCCCTTCCTCGCGGGTCTTTTTGGCCGCGGCAATCTCCTTGCCGCTTAAGGCTTTCAAGGCGCGCAGCTCCAGGCTGTACTCGCGCTGCTTGTAGTTGTCCTCTTTCTTGACCAGGTCCAGCAGGTAGATGCCGCCAGGCTTTAAGAGCTGCCGGTAGCGCTGGTAGGCTTCCGGGAACAAGGTCACCCATTCCTGGCTCTGTCCGTCAAAAAAGGCGGCGTTGGTCCCGGGAGCTCCGGCATTGCGGCCCCGCTTGGCTACCCAGTCGCGGCTTTCCTTGTATTCGGCGATGACGCTCCCCCGGCCGCCCACCGGCAATTGGGAAAAATTGCCAGCCTTAAAGCGCGGGCCCAGATTAAGCTTGGCCTGCAGCAGCAGCGGCACCGTCACGGTAAAGCCCATGGCTTTGAGCTCCATGGCGATTTTTTGGTCCGGGCGGGCTTTTTCGCCGGTATAAGGCTTGATGGACAGGATCTGCTGAAGCATGGGGCTGTCCAGGGACAGCTTGGCATTGTCAAGCCGGTCGCTCAAAGTGGCCAGCAGCTCGTTGCGGTCTTCGCCCAGGCTGTCAAAGGCCCCGGCCTCAATCAAGGAGCGCAGGGCCTGCTCTTTTCGCAGATCCGGCTCCAGCTTGCCCAAAAAGTCGTCAAAGCTGGTGATCGGCTTGGGCATCCCCGTGATTGCCGCGATCAATTCCCGGCTGAGGCCCAGGATCGACTTGAAGCCCACGCAGATCCGGCCATTGACCAGGGAAAAAGTGCTTTTGCTTTGGTTGATGTCTGGCCCGAAAACCGCCACGCCCAGCTGGCGGGCGTCATTGATGGCCTGTTCCCGGTCCTTGCCCCGAGACTGGTCCAGCATCTCAACGAAGAACTCACGCGGAAAGTGGACTTCCAGATAAGCTTCCCAGTAAGAAAAGAGCGAGTAGGCCACGGCGTGAGACTTGTTGAAGCCGTAGTCGGCAAACGGGGCGATCTGGTCAAAGACATGCCCGGCCTGCTCCGCGCTCTTGCCCATTTGCTTGGCTCCTTTGATGAACCGCTGGCGCTCATCCTGCAGCAGCCGCGCGTTTTTCTTGGAGATGGCCCGGCGGAAGATGTCAGCCTGGGCCAGGCTGAAGCCCGCGTATGCCTGGGCGGCCTGGATGATCTGCTCCTGGTAGACGAAGTAGCCATAGGTCTCCTGCAGGATGGGCGCGAGACTTGGGTCGGGATATACCACGGCCTGCTTGCCGTGCTTTCTGGCAATGTAGTCGGGGATGCTGTCCTTGGGTCCTGGCCGGTAGAGGGCGGTCATGGCACAAAGGTCAGCGAAGGTTTCTGGGTGCAGCTGGCGCAGGAACTTCTGCATCTCTCCTGATCCGAACTGGAAGATCAGGCTGGTCTGGCCCCTTTGAAAAAGCCGGTAGGTGGCCGGATCATCCAGAGGAATCTGTTCCGGGACCAGCTTGATCCCTTCTGCCTGAATTCTTTTAACCACCTTGCCGAAGAACTCCAGGTTGGTCAAGACCAGGAAGTCGATCTTGAGCAGGCCGTATTTTTCCACGTACTCCTTGGTCTGCTGCACGGTCCATAAGGGGGTTTCCTTGCCCTTCATCAAGCCCGTTCTGGCCGCCAGGGAGTCCTGGCTGATGACGACGCCGGGCGCGTGGGTCCCGGTGTCGGCCGGCAAGTCCTCCAGCCTTAAGGCCGTCTGGTAGACCAGGCGGTTCAAGGGGCTGGCGCTCAACAGGCTCCTGAAAGCCAATTCCTGGTCATAGGCCTGCTTTAATCGGGTCTGCTGGCCCATGGCCTGCTTGAGCTTGGCGATCGCCAGGGGCTTCAGGCCAAAGACCTCGCCCACCCGGTCCAGGGCGCTTTTGGCCTTCAGGGCCGTCAAAGCCAGAATCCGGGCCACCCGGTCCGACCCCTGGCCCGGCCGCGCGACTTGCCCATACTTGCGGTAGACGTAGTCGATCGCGACTTTCTGCCCCTCGCTGGTAAAGTCCAAGTCGATGTCGGGCATCGTTGACCGGGCTGGATTTAAGAAGCGCTCAAAGAGCAGGCCATACTTGAGGGGATCAACCCTGGTGATGTCCAAGGCGTAAGCCACTAGGGACCCAGCGGCCGACCCTCTGCCTGGTCCCAGCAAGACCCCCTGCTTCCGGCAATTGGCCACGATATCGGCCACGATCAGGAAGTAGTCGTCAAAGCCCATCTGGTGGATCACTTGCAATTCATAGTCCAGGCGCTTTTGGTATTCCGCCTGCCGTGCCGGCGGCAAACTGGCAGCTATCCGCTTTAAGCCGGCATTGGCCAGCTGGGCCAGATATTCTCCGGAAGTGGGGCAGACGTTTTGGGCAAATACCGGCAATTGGGGCTTTTGGAAGGGAATTTCCGCCTGACACTTGCTGGCAATGACCCAGCTGTTCTCCAGTGCTGCTTCCAAGCCGTATTTCTGGCAGCGGTCGGCCAAGTCCTGGGCCGGCGCAAGGGCGTGCGAGCCTTTTTCGGCAATTTTTTCCGTGATTTCCTGGCTGGACATGACCCGCTTGTGCTTGATCGCGTCCATGACCTTGACCAAAAACTGGTCTTCTGGATCAAGGTAGCGGACGTCTTCAACGGCGACCAGGCCTGGCTGGAAGTTGGGACTCTTGTCCCCGTTCTTGTCCGCCAAGGCCGCGGCCAGCTGCTGGACATAGTCGTCATAGTCCTGCAAGATCAAGCTGGCATAGACGCCAAGGTAGAGGTCGCAGCTTTCGTCAAGCAGACCGGCCAGCGCTTCAACGTAGCGGCAGCCTTCCTCGACGCTCATTCCCTGGTCAAACATCATCCGCAGCTCGCTGGCGGGGCTGGCAGGCACGATGACCACCAAGTCATGAAAATATTTCTTGACCTGCCCTGGGGTCAGCACCCGGTCGCTCTGCAAGTCATCGGTCTGGATGCAGGCCGCGCTGGACAGGCGCATCAAGGCTTCATAGCCGGCCTGGTTCTTGGCCAAAAAGACCAGGTCATAGCGGCGCTGGTCATCCACCAGCCCGCTTAGCCGGGCACTCAAGCCCAGGATTGGCTTGATGCCGGCTTCCTTGGCCGCCTGGTAGAATTCAGGCAGGCCAAAGCTGAAATCGACGTCGGTCAAGGCCACGGCTTCATAGCCCCGCTTCTTGGCGGCCTGGACCAGATCCCGGGGCTTGACGGGACTGGACAAAATCGTATTGGCCGACATGGTCTCAAGTGCGGCAATTTTCATTTTTTCACCCTCCTTCTTGCTCCAATTATAGCAAAGTCTCCCCCGGGCAACCGTTGAAAAGGGGCCGGAGTTCTGCTAAAATTCTTAGCGAAAGAAGGAAAAGCATATGGGACGTTACATTGGACGCAGCATTGTCTGCATGGTCTGGGGGATGGTCTTTACCTTCATCATCGGTTTCATCGGTGGTCCCCTGGTTCAACACACATACCAGCCGGCTCATTTGCTGCTCGTCGGTGCCATCTTTGGCCTGCTTTTTGCTTTGATTATTCCAACGATCACGGCCAAGTCAGTCAAGGACGACTCTGAATACAGCAAATAACCGCAATATTTTTGCAAGGCCAGTCACGAAAGTGGCTGGTCTTTTTTGCTTCCGGAAGATTTATTGGTAAATCAGCCTTTTTAGCCATTTTTACAGGCAAAAAATGGTATGATATCTTAAGTAATTTGTTATTTTAAGGAAGTTAATGGAACAACATGAAAGACAATCTCATCGTATTTAAAGTAGGGACTTCTTCATTGACCACGCCTGAAGGCGACCTCGACGCCGGCAAGCTGAAGAAGATCACCTTGCAGCTGGCCCAGCTTCACCAAGCGGGCTACAAGCTGGTCCTTGTTACTTCCGGCTCAATCGCGGCCGGCTTCAGACGTCTGGGCTTTGACAAGCGACCCAAGAAGACGGCTGACAAGCAGGCCGCCGCGGCAGTTGGCCAGGGGCTGTTGATTGAAGAGTACACCCGCAATCTTTTGGCCAAGGGCATCGTCTCCGCCCAAGTCCTGCTGACCCAGTCCGACTTCGCGGACAGCCGCCGCTACCAAAATGCCTCCAATGCCCTGAACGTGCTCTTGAACCACCAGGTAATCCCGATCATCAACGAAAACGACACCATTGCCGTTGACGAATTGAAGGTTGGCGACAACGACACCCTTTCCGCCCAAGTGGCCGCCCTTTTAAAGGCCGACCTCCTGGTCCTTTTGACCGACGTGCCCGGCCTTTACACCGCCAACCCGCGCAAGGACCCGGACGCCAAGCCGATCCCCGTGATCGAGAACATCACCCCCAAGACCTTCCAGATTGCTGGCGGAGCGGGCTCAGCCAACGGGACTGGCGGCATGGCCACCAAGATCAAGGCCGCTGACATGGCCACCAAGTCCGGCGTGCCGGTCTTCATCTGCTCGTCTGCCGACTCGCAGGCCCTGATTGAAGCGGTCAGCCAGGACAACCAGGGGACCCTTTTTACGGCCAACGACAAGGCCTTCAACCAAAAGAAGCAGTGGCTGGCCTTCTACGCCCCAACTGCCGCCCGCATTTTCATCGACCAGGGCGCCGTGCATGCCATGGCCAAGGAAGGCTCTTCCCTGTTGATCTCCGGGATCAAGCAGATTCAAGGCAGCTTCAAGAAGGACGACATCGTCGAAGTCTACAGTCAGCAGTCCAAGAAGCTGATCGGCAAGGGCAAGGCCCGCTTCTCCAAGCCCGTCCTGCTGGAAATTCTTGACCAGAACCACCCTGAAGGAATCTTCATCCACCGCGATGACTGGGTGACTACTTTATAAAGACATAAATACGAGGAAACGCAATATGGAAGAATCAATCACGCAAAAGCAGCTGGATCTCCTGGTTGACCACAAGCTGGCGATCAACACCGCGCTGACCGCAGACAAAAACGATGCCCTGGCCAAGATGGCTGACGCCCTTGAAGACGCCAGCGACCGCATTTTGGCCGCCAATGAGCAAGACTTGGCCAAAGCCCAGGGCAAGATTTCCGACGTCATGCTGGACCGCCTGCGCCTGTCAAAAGACCGGATCAAGGGCATGGCTGACGGCATCCGGGCCTTGATCAGCCTGCCAGACCCAGTCGGCCTGGTGCTTGACGAGCACGAAACGCCAAATGGCCTGGACATCGTCAAGAAGTCCGTTCCTTTTGGCGTCATCGGCATCATCTATGAAAGCCGGCCAAACGTTACTTCTGACGCTGCCGCCCTGGCCTTGAAGTCAGGCAACGCCGTCATGCTCAGAAGCGGCAAGGACGCCTTCAACTCCGCTGAAGCCATCGTCGAAGCCTTAAAGGCCGGCTTAGCCCAAAGCCGGATTTCTCCTGACTGCATCCAGCTGGCCCAGGACACCAGCCACCAGTCAAGCCAGGAAATGATGACCGCCCGCGGCAAGCTGGACCTCCTCCTTCCCCGCGGGGGCAGAGGCTTGATCCAAGCCATCGTGCAAAACGCGACCGTGCCGGTAATTGAGACCGGGACCGGGATCTGCCACATCTACGTCAACAAGGACGCCGACCAGGAAAAGGCCTTGAAGATCATCGATAACGCCAAGACCCAGCGGCCATCAGTCTGCAACGCGGCTGAAGTCTGCCTGGTCGACGCGGCCATTGCCGGCGAATTTTTGCCAAAATTGGACCGGCTCTTCAAGGGGCGGGTCGAAATGCGGGCTGACCAAGCCGCCAAAAAGTACCTGCCAGACGCCAAGGCTGCTGGCCCGGACGACTTTGACACGGAATTCCTGGACTACGTCATGGCCATCGGGGTGGTCAAGGACGTCAAGGAAGCCATTGCCCACATCAACCGGCACTCAACCCACCACTCAGAAGCCATCATCACTGAAGACCCGGCCGCCGCTGACCTCTTCACGACGATGATCGACTCAGCCGCGGTCTACGTGAACGCCTCAACCCGCTTTACTGACGGCGGGCAGTTTGGGATGGGCTGCGAATTCGGCATTTCCACCCAAAAGATGCATGCCCGCGGGCCAATGGGGCTCAAAGAGCTGACGACTTACAAGTACGTCATCAAGGGCAACGGGCAGACCAGAGACTAGTCAAGCAGAACGAAAGAAAAGGAGTCTTTTTTCATCAACTACCCCCGACCGAGGTCGGAGGTTTGCGACTAACTAGCGTGGTCCAAACAAACTCCCCGGAGAGAGTTCTCCCATAGCCAAGCCCGAAGGCTTACGCTGTCGCTTCTCAAGCATCCTTGGCGGACCTCAGATGCTTCCGCAGATTGATTAACTACGGCAGAACAGCACGTGTACGCACTGCTCTAATTTGTTTGTTTCTTTGAT
>NZ_VUMX01000016.1:0-58901 GCF_009695985.1 Lactobacillus porci | reverse complement strand
GAAATTTGGGGTTCGTTTTTGGTATCGAATGATGGTAAACTAGACATAGCACAAGCCTTTCGTTTGATATTGATGATGTTGTAGTTGAATTATATCAAGCGAACAAAGGCCTTGTGCTTTTTTATTGGCTAAACTATTGAATTTTCAAGGTACAAGCCCACTTTTGTAAGTGGGAAGTTTAAGTTATTACATTATGGCAAAACTGGTTAACCTACGATAATCACTAAGATCAACTTCCTTCTAAAAAATATTTGGTTAAAGCATACACTTAAATTATAATTTTTTCATCGTAATCCTCACAAAGAGGAACTGCTTATATATTTACACTTTAAATCAGTTTCCCATGGCAATCAAACTCAAGCCAGCTAAGCAATTGTCCTAAACCCGCAAAAATAATACATTTTTTGCACATCTTTGCTTGCATTGATGTGCTTTTATATGTTATAGTTTGAGCATGATATCATACTCAACAAAAGGGAGGTCATCATGTACTACAATTGCCTGGTTAATATCCCTAAGAACACTGGTAAAATTTCCAGAAATAAGCGCGGGAAGACTACTTACATCGAATACACTTATGCTAGAGAGTATCTTCCCGAGAAGAAATACAACGTCGCCAGAAGAACGACCATTGGAAAAGCTGACCCAGATCATCCAGGAATGATGTTCCCAAACCCTAACTTTGAAAAATTCTTCCCAGATATCGAGATTCCCGCCGAAGGAACGGCGGCTGAGCCAGTCAACGAATCCAGAAGCAGCTGTATCCGCATTGGGGCCTTCTCTGTAGTCAGAAGAATCATCGAAGACTACAAGCTGGCTGAACACTTGAAGCGCTGGGATGACCGGGGAAAAGGGCTGCTTCTTGATCTCGCCGCTTACTCAGTCATCGCGGAAAGCAACGCAGCACAGCACTTCCCGGATTATGCCTACAATCATCCGCTGATGACCCCGCAGAACAAAATCTACAGCGACTCTACAATTTCACGATTTATCCGCGAAATTGACGACAATGACAGGGTTGATTTCTTGAACAGCTGGAACGCCACCCACGACAAGAACGAGAAAATCTACGTCTCCTATGACTCCACCAACAAGAACTGCAAGGCTGGCGATATCGAGATGGCGGAATATGGTCACCCTAAGAATGACGTTGGAGCGCCAATCATCAACTACTCGATTGCCTACGATATGACCAATGAGAAACCTCTGCTTTATGAGAGCTACCCAGGCAGTATCGTCGATGTCTCGCAGCTGAAATACATGCTGGAAAAGATTCGCGGCTATGGCTATAAGAAGATCGGCTTTATCCTCGATCGCGGATATTTCAGTAAGGCCAACATCCAGTTCATGGATTCGTGCGACTACGACTTCGTGATGATGGTTAAAGGCAGAGCCTCCTTTGTTCACGGCTTGATCATGGAACATCGGGGCGAATTCGAAGCCAAGAGAGCCTGCTCAATCAAGGCTTATCGAACATATGGCATGACGGTTAAAGCCAAGCTGTACGCGGATGACGATACTGACCGCTGCTTCCACATCTACTGCAAAGCCAAGAAGCAGGCCAGCGAGCGTGCCAGACTGGAAGCTGATCTGGATCGGATGGAAGCAGAGATGGACAAGATAAAGGGCAGAGAGTACAAGCTTCCAAAGCGATACGAGCACTACTTCAAGCTCACCTACCACAAAGACAAGTTTTATGGCTACGAAGAACGTGAAGATGTCATTGAACGAGATGCGGCTATTTTGCCATTGTAACTTCCGAAAAGATGACAACTTCTGAAGCCTTGAATCTTTACAAGAGCCGCGATATCTCAGAGAAGCTGTTTGGCAGTGATAAGACCTTCCTTGGCAATCGCTCATTCAGAGTCGCAAGCAGCCAGGCAGCCGAAGCCAAGATCTTCATTCAGTTCATCGCACTGATAATCAGAGCACGAATCTACACGCTTTTAAGAAAGCGCAAAGCTGAAATGCCGGGCAAGCCCAACTATCTATGCGTACCCGCTGCACTTAAGGAACTTGAAAAGATTGAGCTGATACGCCAACCGAATGGCAACTATAAGCTCGATCACGCAGTCACCGCTATCCAGAAGGTAATCCTAGGCGCGTTTGGACTGGATGAGGAATGGATCAAGACACAGGCAAGACTGATTGGAAAAGACATCCAGAACGCCGCAATGCCAGAAGAACAGAAAGACGATGATGAAGATGCCGAGAACGAAGAATATTAAGAAAATTGAAGCCGAGATCTCCCAAACAGAAGAACAGCTCCGGCGCCTTAAAGAGCGCTGCGACAAAGTATCACAGAAGCTGGACTCCCTCTATGAGCTCAAGAAGCGCCTAGAGCAGGAGGAATTACTAAAAGCTATTGATAAAAGTACCAGAACTAAAGCTGAGATCCTTGCATTTCTAGAAAGTCATGCATAAAACAAAAATGGCTGGCGGAAAAACTGTCAGCTGTTTTGCTTGAGTTGTAAAATTTTAGGAAATTAGCAGTTATACAAGAAATATAAGAAACGGTGAAAAGCTTTATGTCAATTATTAGCATAATATTAATTTTTATTTCATTAGGCAGTTTAGCCATTCCAAAAGTAAGAATACACTCACACTTACGACTAATTTTTTTAGTATCATTTGCTTTGGGGCTAACACTATTAGTAATATCTATTACCACATTTCTTAATATGTAAATAATTCTAGTTATTGCATTACTTCAAAAGGCAAACTTTTTTAAAGATATCTTTTCACATACACCTAAAAATCTAAACTATGTTTGGATCCATCTTAATGCAAATTAATAAAAACTTCTTTTAAATAAAATACAAATAAATAAAATACAAATAAATACAACAAAAAACAGGCTCTAAAGCCTGTTAAATCTCCATATTTAGTATCCTTAAAATTCATTCAAACACACTCTAAACACATGAATTCTTTCTGTGTGCTTGAATTGTGTCAATTTCAAAAAATCCTTATCATTTCAAAAAATTTCGTATTAGTTCAAAGTAACAAAAAGCCTTTCAAATCAAGCTTCATTAAACTTCTTTGAAAGACTTAAACATATTTCTAATGCTGACTAGAGGATTCGAACCTCCGACCCCTTCATTACTAGTGAAGTGCTCTGCCAACTGAGCTAAGTCAGCAACTCATGTGCCTTAACACATTTATTAATTTAACCACTTTTTCACCGGAAGCGCAAGCCCTTTTGGCAAAAAAGTTGCAAAAATCGCGGCCGTTAATTGACTTAACTGGACCTGAGCGCTAGCATTTAAGTATAGTTAGATCGTGTTTATTGAAAATCTGTTAAATAGTTAGGCAACTTTAAATTGCACTAACTGAAGGGATAACTAAAAAGATATGAAATCGAAACTATTTCAAGCCAGCGCGAGCCGCCTGCTTCTCTGCTTCGCGGTTCTGCTGTCTTTTTACGACATGGCTGGCGGCTGGGGGACGCCGCTAATAATTCCTCCAAATGAGTGGCCATTGGGCATCGCCCTTTTCGCGTGCGCGTTTCTGGCCTTCGTGGGCCTGTGGGCCGGACCTTGGATCAACCCTTGGCTGACGGTTCCCGTGGCCCTTTTCATTCTAGCCGTGGCTATTTTTTATCCAAATCCCACTTTTGATCCTCTGGACCGGCTTAATTTTGCCCTGCTGGCCAGCGGCTTGGTCTACCTGACCTTCACTGACCGCGTTGACGCCACCATCTTTTACTGGCTGAGCTGGGTCGTTCTGGCCATCTGCATCGCCGACGTGGCCGTCTACCTGATCGTTCCCTGAAAATATTAACGTCTTAATTTTTTTGCAAACAAAAGGCTGCATTAACTCGCTCTCTGTAATGTGAGATAATGCAGCCTTTTTCTCATGCAAAAGCGCTTAGGCAGTCAAGGCAAGCTCGCGGTCAAACAGGGCTCGCTCTTTTGCAGGCAGGTTGTGCGCAATCAGGACCACCGTCCGCTTGGACTTAAGCAGCTCATGCAGGATCGCCTGGCTGGCCGCTTGGTCAATCGCGCTGGTCCCTTCATCGATCAAAAGCAACTGGCTGCTGTGTACTTCCGCGCGCGCCAAAACCACCTTCTGCTTCTGACCGCCAGACAGGTTGTCCCCCGCCAGGTCAACCGGCGTTTCCAGCCCTTGGGGCCAGCCGCTGGCCGCCTCAGTCAGCTGAACGTCAGCGGCGCTGGCCTTAGCCGCGGACGCGAGTGCCGGGTCAAACATGGTAATGTTGTTCATGACGCTGGCTGGCAACAGGATGGCCTGCTGGGGCAAATAGCCAATTTTTGACCGGTCAGGGGTGATCTTTTTTCCATCTTGGTCAAAAAAGTTGATCTGGCCGCTGCTGGCCACGACTTCCCCCATCAGCAGCTTGAACAAGGTTGATTTGCCGCTGCCGTTAGCCCCAGTCAAGAGTACTTTTTCACCCGGCTTGATCTTGATGTCCGGATACTTGATTTCATATCCATTGGCAAAAGTCAGCCGCAGGTCCTTGGTTGCAAAAGCTGCTGGCGCTTCACCCGGCTGTTCTTGCCGGACCAGCGGAGCCCGCAAGGCGAGGATTTTTTCCCGCAAGCCGCGGCTGGCAACCAGCTGCCCGCGGTAATTGGCGATATTCATCAAAGAGCCAAACAGATACAGGCTGAAGTCGTTGACCGAAGCGATCAGGCCAAATTCCAGCTGCCCCCGCGCGACCAGATAAGCCGTCAGCAGGAAGATCAGCATGTTGCCCAATGAATAGATGGCTTGATTGAGGTAATCCAGCTCCTGGTCGGCTTTCTGCTCCTTCACGTAGGCCGCCTCCAGTTCCCGGGCATCAACGTGGACGATTTTCAAGAATTCCTCGCCAACCGCGTAGCGGCGCAGGGTGTCCAGGCCGCTGAGCCAGTCAGCCAAGGTCTGCAGGTAGCGGCGGTTGCTGGCAGAAATTCGGTCAGTCGCCCTTTGCAGGGGGCCGTCAAGCACGCGGGGCAGGTACATCTGCAAGACGCTTACGACCAAGACCAGCAAGAGCAGACTCCAGCGAAAAGCAGCCAAAGAACAGCCTACCAGGCCCAGCAATACGGCTGAGTGCACGATGCTGCCGATGGAATCGGCATATTGCTCTTTCAGCATTTCCAGGTCATTGGTCAATTCGCTTTGCAGATTCTCCTTAGTCCCAGCCGGTTCAGCATAGGCATGGGCCAGAACCTCCTGGCGGATCTGGTGAAAATACTTTTCCAAATGCAATTCCCAAAAATAGTCCGCCGCTTGGTCCAGCAGACTGCCAAGCAGCAGCAAGAGCAGCTGCAGGCCCGTAAACAGCAGAAACTGCTGCAGATGCCGGCCTTTTATCGCGCTAAACTCCCAGGTCAAGGCAAAAGCTGCCCACGTCGTCAGCAGGGCTGTCAAGGCCCGGGCCGCCAGCAACGCCACAAAGCGTCCAGGATTAAGCCGAAACAAATCCTTAATTCGCAAAATCTTCCCCTTCTTTCAGACTGATCACTTGATCGAATTGCCGCCGCTCGTCCGCGGTCAAATTGTGACCGACAAACAGCAAAGTCTGCGGCCGCTTCAGCAGGAGCGGCAGAATTTTTTGCCGGCTGTCGTGGTCCAGAGCACTCAGCGGCTCATCCATTAAGGACACCTTCTTCGCGTACAGCAGACTGCGGGCTAAGAAGATCTTCTGCTTCTGCCCGCCGGATAAGTCCGCCTGCCGCGGGCTGACTTCACGTTCGAGGTCAGCTGCCTTGGGGAAGTCCCGC
Organism: Lactobacillus porci; assembly: GCF_009695985.1. Taxonomy (NCBI): domain Bacteria; kingdom Bacillati; phylum Bacillota; class Bacilli; order Lactobacillales; family Lactobacillaceae; genus Lactobacillus; species Lactobacillus porci. Next base: position 53,169 of record NZ_VUMX01000016.1, on the reverse strand, counting down.
TCCAGGCCAACTTCTTTCAGGACTTCCGCCAATTCGCCCTGCTTTTTGGAATCATACATGGTGAGATTGTCAGCAATCGTTCCCGGGAAAATCCAGCCCGCTTGCGGCAAATATTCAAACGACCGGGCCGGATTAGGGATTTCCTTTCCCTGTGAATTCAAAAAGGTCAGGCTGCCTTGGCTGGGCTTGACCTGGCCCAAGAGCAGCTTCAACAGACTGCTCTTGCCGCAGCCGCTTGGGCCGGCAATCAAGACCTTCTCCCCGGCTTTGATGGTAAAATCAGGGTATTTAAGCACCTGGCCGCCAAAGTTCAGTTCCAAGCCCCGGCCGATAATCGTCTGGGCCTCTTCGGTCCGCGTGCTTGGCTGGACTTTCAGTTTTCCCAGCATGGCTTCGTTCAGTTTGGTCGTTGATTTTGCTGAAATATAGGCTGAAAAGGCTTCTTGCAAGGAACTGAAGACGCCATTGGCCAAGTAGCCGGCGGCAATAATCGCCCCAAAGGCCACCTGACCTTTGAAGTACAGCAGACCCGCGAGAAATGGCACTCCAACGATTCCCAAGTCGTCAACGACCTCTTGCGCGAATCCCGCAACTGACAGGCAGGCTTGACGCTTGACGCGGGCGTCTTCCAATTGCTGGCTGTCCTGGCCCAGCTTCTGGCAGAGGATCTTTTTCAAAGAGAAGCGCCGCAGCTCTTCAATCGCTGACAGCCACTGCTCCAAGGCCTGCAGGTACTTTTGATTGCAGAGGGCCGCGGCTTCCGTCGCCGTGCTGCTTTTTTCTTCAAACAGCTTTGGCACGAAAAGCGCCACCAGGGCGATCACCCAGGCACAAAGCACCAGTTGCCAATTAAAGGAAAGAATTGCCACGCTGACGAAAAACGCGTACAGCACGTTATTGACGAAATAGAAGATGCTTTGCCAATAATCTTGGTTGATCACTTGCAAATTATTGACCAAGTCGTTCTGCACGTCTGCCGGCTTCCACTGCTCATCGCCTTCATAGCAGCCCCGCAGCATTTTTTGCCGGTAACTATCAATCGCTTCTTGACTCTGCTGGCTGAACAAATAGCTGTTGACCGCCAAAAGCAGGTTGCCGGATAAATCCAGCGCCAGTTTCAGCAGGGCCAGCCGCAAAAGCCAAGCGAAATTTCCACCAATCAAGCTGTTCAGCTGCGGACTGATCAAATACAGACTGTAGGCCGACATCGCTTGAAACACAACGCTGATTGCCGCCAAAGCGAACGCTCGCGGCCGATTAGCTTTCAGCCATAGTTTTAACACCTTACTCCTCCTTGCCGCGTGTAGCTACGTTAACTTTTAAAATAGTCCATCCATCAAAGTCAATTTGAATGGCATCTTTTGGAATTCTAATTCCAGTTAGAAACATGATTGCATAGTAACTAGACATGCCCGCTGCCATTGCTGTTACAGACGATATCGCTGCCATCGGAAAACTATTGTCAATTATGCAATCTTTTGTAATTTGCTCTTTTCCTAAAAATTCACTGTAATCTCTTGTCACCCCTGGAATTTTAGGATACACATTTGCCGCCGTTGAAGCATAGCTACTAAAAATCACAGCTTTTTTAGTCTTTTTAGAGACTTCATCAAACCAACCATCTAATTCTGGTGGTTGATCCATTGAATTAACAATTAGATCAGTTTCCATATCAATATTTGCTTCAATATCTGCCGGTCCGGTAATCTTGCAATTTACCGTCTCTACATTGATAGTACTGTCTATCTTTTTTAGGTACTCAGAACAAGCTACGATTTTAGGCTTATTTATATCGTCTTCAACATATGCTGTCTGACGAGTAAGATTGGATTCCTCTACAATATCAAAATCGATCAACTTAATATTTTTTACCCCTGCTCTAACCAGATACTCCGCTACAGCAGATCCAATCCCACCAACTCCAAACACGGCTACTTTTGATCTCTGCAATTTTTCTTGATATTTATTCGGATCAATGTTGTCAGATGTATCCATCCATTCAAAGAAACTGATATTTCTAGAATATTTCGGTTTATCACTATATGAATTAGTAGTGATCAATCCTAAGGACTTAAATTTATCAATACAATCTGACAGCTTTTGATCTGAGACCTTCAAATCTTTTCTGGGTATTTCTCCATTTAAATACTTAATAATCATTACACTTGACTCAGAGTACGGTATCTTTCTTATCAAGCCCTTATTTCCGATACCGAATATGATTTGATCTCCACTGATCAAAGGCTGCAAAGTTCTTTTAATATGCAAATCCATATTCTCTACCCCCAATATATAAAAAGGCGTCAAACACAATTCGTGCTTGACGCCAGTAATCAGACTATTTTGTACCACAACCCTTACGCCAGCCAATTCTGTCATCATTATTAAGTTCGAAGTGCATTTCGTCTCATCTCTTCTCTGTTTAATCAGATGTATTAATGTTTACGCTGTTTATATTAGTCGGGTCAAATGAGAAAGTCAATATTTTTTAATAAGAAATTAATTTAAAAACAGTAGATATTTTTTAGTTGTTTTTCGACTTTTTCTAAGAATCGCCTTGGGCTTCTAACGCTGACAAACAAAAATCCCACTTTCGTGGGATTTTTGTTTGCGCGAATGCCATTTTCCGCCAGCTATTTAAACAGGTGGTAAAAAAGATCGCCAATTTCAAAACTATTAACGTCATGTCCCGTGCAAAAGATGCTCACGTTGCTTGCCGGCGTGATCTGCCCGCGGTATTTTTGCTCACGCGCCAAATGCCGGGCTCTTCTTTCAACCATTTTTTCGAAATCCAAAATAACGTTGCTCATGCTTCTGCCTCCTTGCCTGTCAAACCAGCAGCCAGCTGAACTCATCGCCTTGCCGCAAATCCTTTAGCAAGGTCAACAATCCAGCACTCCCAGTTGAAAAATCCAAGCTCAGCTTGTAGCCATATTTGCCAGGTGCCAAAATTTCATCGTCATTGGCAACCAAATACTGGTTGAGCGCGGCTAAAGCGTAATCCAGCATGGCTGTGTCACCGTCATCAGCTAAGGCCTTGGCTAGCGGCAATACGCCGCTATAGCCTGAGATCAGCGTTTCCATGTAGGTACAATAGGTCATGCATGACTTTTTCAATTTATCAAACAAAAGCTGATCTTTCTGCCTAAAAGCCGGGTCCTCCCTCATGAATTTGTGCATCAGCAAAGCCAAGCCAAAAGTCCCATTTTCCAAATATGGAATCAGTCTCTCAAAGCCGCGCGATTGATCGGTAATGGCTAACTCGTCTGTCCCCTTAGCGTGCTCGCGCAAGATCCGCAACAGGATTTCTTCAGCTGCTTCCTTTTGACCTAACCGCCAAAAGAGATAGCTGACGCCTCCCCAGCCCGTCAACAGGCCGACATCCTCATCCGCGAACTTGTTAAAGTCGACCTGCCGCCAACGGGCAAGCAAGTTTTCCGCGATTTTCCCGCTTAGGTCTGGATCGTCTTTTAGCAAAGACAAGGCGATCCCACTTAAGCCCGTAGCCAGTGAATTATCAGCTGACGCTAAGTCGACTTTTTGATAAAGGAGCTGCCGCAGCTGCTTGGCCAAATCCGGGAAATCCCGCTTTTCAAGAACGCCCGCCAAGCCACTGATGCCATTGAACAGGCCTAGTGCCTTGGTCGCTTGGGCAAGCTCAAGTATCTCTGCCTGCTGACTTGCCACCCAATTCCTCAGGTCCGCGTTTTGATCAATCGCCCATAAAATACCCGCGGCTCCGTGTTCCAAATTTAATTGGACAAACGGATCAGTATTTTCATCAAGCAAATTTGGCACCAAGGCCAGCCGGTCAAAATGCAAATGCCGCAGAATGCCCCGGCTTAAGCCCGACGCGAAATCGGCCACGGTCTGCTGGCTTAACTCTTTTGCTGGAATGGCCAGGGGCTTTTTCAGGAAAATTGGCGCTGACGACCGCGTGGTGTTGGCAATTTCCCGCAAAAAAGTGACCGTATCTTGGCCAAAGTAGGCCGCGATCCATTTCTCATGCTTGGAAATTATGCCTGGAGCCAAATCAGCCACTGGAATGATCGGCAAGAAAAGATAGTAGGCAATCCTCATCAAGGCAAAATCGTCAGCCTCGGCGAACGTCCTGGCAGCCGGATTGACAAAGCCGACCGTTGTCAATCCGGGAGTGTACTTTTCACTGGCTCCACCGGCATTTTCAAGGTCAATCAACCGGACGGTGTCCTCTTGCGTAACCAGAATATTGCTCAAAGACAAGTCGCCAATCCCGATTCCGCGAGCATGAACCTGGGCGATGATTTTCTTCAGCTGCTGTAAAATCTTGATTGCTCGGGCCTTGTACCGGTTCCGCTTCCCAATGTCTGCAAGAACAAACGGAAAATCAGCCGCCAGCAGCTCTTCCAAGCTCTGTCCGTCAATAAATTCCTCTACCAAAAAATGGTGCCGCCATGAGGTGAAATCCCCCAGGCAGGTCACCACGCCCGGCAGGTCAGCCAGCTGGCGCAAGATTTTGGCTTCATTTTCAACTCTGGCAAAGCCATCCCTGAGCTTGGCATCCAAGCCTGCCTGCTGGCGTCCCTCTTTCAGAACTACCTTCTTTCCTTCATGCAAGGCCAAGTACACCCCACCCGCGTTGCTGAAGTGCAGGGCTTCTTGGATTTGGTACTTCTTTAACGGGACGAAAGCGGCTTGTTTTGGAAAAGTATTTCGCGCGAAAATTGGCAGATCCGCGACAAAATCCGGCTGCTGATAATAGGGCAGGCGCTGGTCTTCCAGCTTGTTTCCCGCGGGATCATAGATTGCCGGCACCTGCTCGCCGGCAGCAGTAGTCATGTACACCGGCTTAAAGCCGCCATAGCGAAAATAGACATTGCTTTCCTGCCAATTCTGATCACTCAAAATATAAGGCCCTAAAGCAAAAGCAGCCGTCAGCTGCCGCAGCTTGGGCAGCAGGCCAGCAAACTCGGCCTCGTCGCGCGGATAAATCGTGATAAACTTGCCGCTTTCACCGCGGTCGGCATACTTGGAATTGGCCATAATCAACCGCTCTAGGCTGGCTTGGAACTTGAAAGAAATTCCTTGCTCAATCAATCGCGGCGCTACAGCATCCAGCATCCCCTGGGCCTGCTTGACCGTGGCGCTTAGGTGGATCTTCCACCCCTGCACCGGCAACTTATCAGGCTCATACAGGACGTAATGCCAATTGGCGGTCTTTTTATCAAGCCAGCGCCCGTCAGGCTTCTTTTTCAAAACAAACAGGTGCTCTTGTTCCCGCTTTTGGCAGGTATAGAACAAACTGTCCAGGTTTCGGGCGGCGGCCAAATACTTTACTTGCTCTTCCAGCATCGCGCTTCAGCTCTTTTCTCTAACTTGCTGTTCATGGACATAGCGGCGGTAGTCAGGAACTTGCTCCATCAGTTCATCATGACTGCCACTGGCAATAACCGTTTTATTTTTAATAAAGTAGATCCGATCACTATTAACGATCGTCGCCAATCTGTGAGCAATCGTAATCTGGCCGCAATTCTTGGTCCGCCTTAATTGATCCAAAGCAGTCATGATGATTTTCTCAGTGTCCGCGTCCAAACTCGACGTTGCCTCATCTAAAATCAGAAACTTAAAATCACGCAGGCAAGCCCGGGCAATCTGCAGCCGCTGTCTTTGTCCGCCGGAGAGCCGCGCCCCGCTCTCGCCCAGCAGACTGTCTAACCCTTTCGGCAATTTTTTCACGTATTCCTCCAAACGCACCATCGCCAAAGCCTCCCAGAGTTCCTGATCCGGCGCTTTCCTGTTTAAGCCCAGGGTCAAATTATCGCGGATGCTTCCTGAGATAACAGTGTTCTCCTGGAGCACGACGCTGAAAAAGCCGCGCCACTGGCGCAGGGAAAAATCCGTGCTGGCTTGGCCGTTTAAGCTGATCCGGCCCGCGTCAAGCGGATACAAGCGCGTGATGACGTTGGCCAAAGTGCTCTTGCCGGCCCCCGTCGCGCCAACTAGGGCAATTTTTTCGCCGCTTCTGGCTGCTAAATTAACCTTTTCCAGGACTGGCAGATCCTGGTAGGCGAAGCTGACCTGATCAAGCTTCAGCAGGCTGCTGCCTTGTTCAAGCACTTGCTGGCCTTTTGCCTGGTCTTCAGCGGCTTCACCGATGATTTCGCTGATCTTGCGCGTGGCGCCCAGCATTTGCTTGCGGTCAGAGTAAAAGAGCGCGACATTGTTGATTGGACCAATAATTTGGAAAAAGTACATCATAAAAGCCCCCAAGGTCCCGGTTGACAGCGAGCCTGTTTTCACCCTAATCGCCCCATAAAGGACTACGGCCATGATCAAGCAAAAAGACAGCATCGACTGCAAGGGACCAATCATGGCCGTGATGCGGTCGGCTTTCAGGGACAAGCTGAACAGCTGGTTGATTTCCCTGGTATTTTTGGCAAGCACGTCACTCTCCGCGTTATTCAATTTAACGGTCTTGATCTGCTTGATGCTCTCACTAGTGACCCCAGTCAGAGCGGCCAGGCTGCTTTGGCTTTGGTCAGCGATCACTTCGCTGATTTTTCCTAAAGGAACGGTTACCAGTCCGTCAATAGGAAAGACCAGCAGCATGAGCAGGGTCAGCTTCCAGTCCAAAGAGAAGGTGATGAGCATCGTGCCCAAGATAGTCAAGCTGCCCGTCACCGTTGCCGGGATCGTTTCGGTCAAAAAGCTTCTCAGTACGTTGACATCGTTGATGATCCGGCTAGTCAAATTGCCGCTGATCTGCTGGTCAAAATATTTCTGCGGCAGGCGCAGGACCTGCTTTTGAAGACGCAGGCGCAGCTGGCGGACTTGCCGGTCGCCCTCGCTGCTGATCAAGTAATCGCTCAGCGTGCTGATCAGGAGGTTGCCAATAAGGATCAGCCCGCCCAGCAGCAAGACTTTTTTAGAAAGGCCTGACCAGGCGAACTGCTTAAGGTTAATAAAATGGCGAACCAGCAGGGGAAGCCCCAAATTCAGCAAACTGGCAATTATGCTTAGCAGGATGCCGCCCAGCAAGCGCGGCGTGATCCTCAACAGCTTCATGGCTTAACGTGAATCGAAAAGTGGCTGTGGCTGTCCGGGCACATGATGCTGATATGGCTATGGGCATTTCGCCAATTCCATTGTTTGCTCCTTGGCTGCTCCAATTCTTTGAAGGCTTGGCTCAGCTCTTTTTCAATCATCAAAATGTAATTTTCCATGAGATCGCCTCCCTTAACGTCTACAAATTCAGATTTATTTCAAAAATCAAGCCCAAATATTGAAGTGAATTCGATCACACAGGATACTTATATTACTGTGGCTCCCACCCCTTGTTCTTCTGTGTTTTTTAGCCCGAAGACTAGTGGTAATTCCCTGTAAATTCAATACAGGATTGTTTTCTGTTTGAAAATTTTGAGTATCTGTATTCATAAGCATTTCCTCCCTTAAAATCTACGTTTCCTGTTATATGCTTTTCCAGCTTGTTTTGAAAAAAAGATTTTGAGCGTTGAATTTCAAGCCTTGAGCGTCACGGCCGTTGCACTTTGCTATGGGCTGCTTTAATATAGCTAACAGCCATTCAATGACGCACGTATTTTTAGGGAAAAATAAAATGATCAACAACCTGTTCAACAATCTCGCTTTTAACCCGTACCTTTTCTCGGTCCTTCTAGCCTTTACCCTTGCCAGCGTAAGGCGGTCTGACCTGCTCCTTTATCCTCTGTTGCTGCTCCCGGTGCTCTTTGACTACCAATATGTCCTGGCGGCCATCATTGCCGTGCAATTAATCTCCCAGCTTTTTGCGCGCGGACGGGTCAACATCTTGAGCAGGCTCTTTTTCTATTATTTGGTCTTGATCCTGTACCCCATCCTGGGTGAGCTCTTCGGCTGGCTCGTCCAGCTGCTGGCCTACTCTTTTACCCACCGCCTGCTCGATCACCTGGCCATCAACTTGGTCTGTTTCATTCCAGAAATCTTGATCTGCCTGCTTTTTTACCTTTTGAAACAGCACTTTGCTTTAAATCTGAAAAAAATTGCCGCTGACGTCAACGCTAATCCCCAGTTTTTAAACTTGCTGGTCTGGATCGTTTGGTCCTTCCTGCTGGTCACCTACGCGATTTGGACCATGATTGAAGTATTCGACATCGCTTCCTCGGTAGAACTAGGCTTGATGCTTATCGTGCTTTTGCTGATTACGGTCCTCTTTTTCAATCTTTACCAGGCAATTCAAGAAAATCAGGAAATTATGGCCACGCGGATTCAAAAAGCGGAAATCCAGCAGATTCAGGAATATTCCGCCCGCTTGGAAGAGGCAAACATTGCCTTGCGCAAGGCGCGGCATGATTACAAAAACAGCCTCCTGGCGCTAAACGGCTACCTGCTGACTGCCGACGTCGCCGGGGCCCGCGAGTACCTTGAAGAGCTAGTCGCTGACAACAAACGCCTGCAAGAAGCCGCCAATTCAATGACTCTGGAATTGGCCAACTTGCAAATCAAAGAACTGAAATACCTGATCATCGATAAGCTGCAGCAGGCCCAGGATCAGGGCATCCAGACCAAAGTTGAGATCAACAAGCCAATTGCTGCTCTGCCTGCAAATATCGTGAACATCATTCGCTGCGTTGGCATTTTTTTGGACAATGCGACTGAAGCCTGCCAATCACAGACAAACGCGCGAATTAACGTCTTGCTGACCAAATATTCGGGCAATAACTATTCCCTGATCGTGCAAAATACCATTTCCCAGCCAGTCAACATCGCCAGGATTCTAAAGCCAAGGGTAACAAGCAAACAGAATCATGACGGGCTAGGGCTTGATAACGTCAACGAAATCGTTAACAGCGACCCGTCTTTGTCCTTGGAAATTGAGCAAAACGCCAGCGAAATTTCATTTGAACTAGTAATTCAGAAGGGGGCCGACAGATAATGCTAGCCATCATCATTTTGGAAGATAACGCTGCTGAACGCGAAATCATTCAGCAAATGATTGAAAACAGAATTCAGATCAACGAGACGCCAGATGCTTATGACGCCCGCGTCGTCTTGAGTACTGGCAAGCCCCGCGACGTATTGGCCTACATTGAGCAGCATCAAGACCTTAACTACCTGGCTTTTTTAGATATCGACTTAAAGACAAGCCTCGATGGAATTGAGGTCGCCAGCCGCATCAAAAACATCGGCATTTTGAGCCAAATCGTCTTTGTCACCGCCGACGCGGCCGCCCTGCGCTTGACGATTCAGCGGCACGTTGAGCCCTTGGACTATATCACCAAAGACTCGTCCCCTGAGCAAATTCAGCAAAGAATCCATGAAACGGTCGATACAGCGTATAAGCGGTACCGGCTGACTATGGGCTCAGCAAATCAGACGAGCTATTTTACTTACAGTAAAATCCGCAATTTCGTCGAAAAGATTCCTCTTGCTGACCTGTATTACATCAGCATTCAGCCGAAAAAGTACAAGACTTTACGCGTTTACGCCAAAAATAGGATCTTTGATTGCCTGGGCACGCTCAAGGATTATGAAAAGCGGTATCCGAGCTTGGTCTTAGCCGACCGGCAAAGTCTAATAAATCTGGATGCAGTACAAAATTACGACGAAAAAAAGGGCATCGCCTATTTTGATCAAGGTGTTGCCCATTCCGTAGCCGTCCGGCGGCGGCGGTCAATCATGCTAAAATTGAATGCCACAAAAAAAGAGCCGTGATCAGCTCTTTTCAGATCCTCAACCAGTTCTTGATCCGGACTGGTATTTGGATTGTTAAGAATTACGATCTCAGTTCCGTGTCTTTGACAGAAATCTTCAAACCAGTCAAAACCAAAACGAGTGAAGCGGTCTTTATACGTGATAAAGATTTTGGCGATTCTCTTGTCTTCCACGTCCTGCAGAAGCCTATTCCATTTAGGGCGGCGATAATTGAGGCCACTCCCAATGTCGCTGATTCGCTCATCGAGGATGACTCCTTTGGCGTTGCAGTACTGGGTAATAAAATCCATCTGATTTTTCAGATTTTTTTCTGTCCTTGTGAAGAGACACGTGCATAGGCAACGTTCTTCCACTGATCTGGTACTCCGAGAAGTCTGTTGAGCTGTTCTTCAGTATAGTTCGGATTGGCCAAGGCTTGGTTGCGATACTTGGTACACCAGACGATGTGGTAATTGAGGTTGTATGCGTAGCCTCGTCCATGGGTGATATCTGGCTCATCATTTCTGAATTCGTATTTAACTATATGAGTCGTGCCTTCTTTCGGCATTTGCAGTTCTTTAGCTATTTATATTATATCGTATGCCGAACTAATGTTCATGTGCTAAAGCAAAAAAGGGGGCGATTCAACTCGGCATTGAAATGCCAAGTTTTCTCGCCCTCAACGTAATAAAAAGGTCGGCTAAGGATGCCTTCGCACATCTCTTGCTGCGTCAACCCTAGTTCCAATCTTTTTTTACGCAGTGCTTCGCCAATTTTCATCAAATCTTCCCTTTCGTCAAAAAAAGGACTGTTAGCTAGCTAGTTAACAGTCCTTTTATTAAACGATTCCATATTTTCTGCTGCTGACTTATCATTCTGATAAACTGTCAATAGATCGATATTACAAAAAAACTTTATTTATCTTTGCAAAACGCTGATAAATAAAGTTTAATCGTAAACAAAAATCTGTATAATGCTGACTAGAGGATTCGAACCTCCGACCCCTTCATTACTAGTGAAGTGCTCTGCCAACTGAGCTAAGTCAGCAACTCTTGTGCCTTAGCACAGTTATTAATTTAACCATTAATTGCAGATTTTTGCAAGTCTTTTTGGCAATTTTTTTATTTTTTCGGCTTATTTGCGCCGAAAGAACTAAAATCAGCAAGGAGGAAAAATATGGAAAAATTTACCGGCATACCTGTCAGCTTTCAACTGGTCTGGCTTCTGCGGATCCTGCTGTCCGCCTTTTGCGGCGGTCTGATTGGCTTTGAGCGGGCAACCCAGAGAAAGAGCGCGGGCCTGCATACTCACGTCGTGGTAGCCATTGCCTCCACCCTGTTTTCTATCGTCTCCAAGTATGGGTTCTACGACATGCTCACTTTCAGCAACGTTTCTTACGATCCATCGCGAATCGCTTCTTTGACGGTCACGGGAATCTCCTTTATCGGTGCCGGGACCATCCTAGTCCATAAAGAGCAGATTTCCGGATTGACGACCGCCGCGGGACTCTGGGCCACTTCAGCCATCGGAATCGCGATTGGGGTTGGCCTTTACTGGGTTGGAATCGTGGCCGCCGTCCTGCTCCTGCTCGTGCAGCGCTTTTTGCGGGAAGAAACGGTCCTCAACCTGCTCCGCAAGGTCAGCATCAGCCTCTTGATCGAAGCCAGCAACACGCCCCATATCCTGGAAACCATTCAAAGCGAACTGGAGAAGAACGAGGTTCACCAGCTCAGCATCAAGATCATCAGCGTCTCTGACGACCATGTCCTTTTCAGCTGCGATGGCGAAATCGCCAGCCGGATCGATGAAAACCAGATCATCATGAACCTGCGCAAATACCCAGATATCAAGCGCATCACTTACTCGCCCGGCAGCAAGTAGCCCTCACGTGAAAAAAACTGACAGAGTGATAAAACATTTCTCTATAAAGACTTAGCTGACAAGGAGGCATTAACATGAGCTTGTACTAAAAAATTGAAATCATGTGTTTTTAATCGTGAATCGGGGCAAAGAAGTAGAAAATTGCCGCCAAAATCACCAAGTACGCTACTTGCACGCCGGCCGCGAGCTTAAGGGTCTTTTCCATCCCCCGCATGGCCGGATCCTGCCGTTGGCTGTACAAGTACACCAGTGGCAGCCAGCCCAACAACGGCCAGATAAAGCTTAAAACCAAAAGCAGAGCCATCCAAATCGGCTTAATCGTTTCGATTTTCATTACACTTAGGCGCGCGGAAACCTTCGATTTCAATCGAGGGATGAGCGCGCCGCTCTCCTTTCTAATTCTTAAATATTTTTAAAGAACAATTCCCAGTCTTGTTTTCACTAAAAAACATAGTATGCTTTTTTAGTGAAAGGAGGTAAAGGCTATGGAAATTTCTTTGACTGTTAAAGCTCACATCAAAGTAGCCAACTCTGCCGATGCCAAGTCACTGGCTGACAGCATGGAAGTCTATCGGCTGGGATGCAACTTTGTTTCTCAGTATGTTTTTGACCATGACTTTGAGCTAGTACAGGCCAAGTTAAACAAGGCACTCTATTCTGACTTGCGACAGAAATTCAATCTCAGGTCGCAAATGGCACAGTCTGTCTTGAAGACCGTTATCGCAAGATACAAGGCCGTCCAGACTCAACTGGAAAACAAGCCCTACAAATGTCATGACGTCTACGCCGGAAAAGACGAAGGCTACTACAGTATCAAACGTGATCTTGACTGGCTCTGGAAGCCCATCTTTTTCAAGCGCCCTCAGTTGGATGAAGTCAGAAACCGGGACTACTCTTTCAAAAAAGGAAGCAAGGCTGTCCAAAATTTCAATGAAAAAGGCATCATTGTTTCAGTCAATACTCTTGACGGACGCGTTGAATGTGAAATATGCGCCCCAGGCTTCGAAAAGTACCTTGACGGCACATGGACTTTCGGAACTGCCAAGATTCTTAGATCCGGCAAGCACTGGTTTATGCACATCAGCGTAACCAAATCTTTCCCTGATTATGAGACTGAGCAGACCCGCCATGTAGTTGGCATTGACCGTGGCCTGCGGCAGATCGTCACCTGCTATGACGAAAAAGGCAAAACCCTCTTCAGAAGTGGCAAGGCTATTGCCCGCAAGCGGCAGCACTACAAAGAGTTGCGCCGCCATCTGCAGATCAAGAACACCAAAAACTCAAAGAGACGCATTCGCAAACTCGGTGATCGAGAGAACCGCTGGATGAATGATTACAATCATTGTTTGTCTAAGACACTCGTTCGCCATTACGGAGCTGATACTCTTTTTGTTCTTGAAGATCTTACTGATGTGACCTTTGACACGGTCTATAATCGCAAGAATGAAAACAGGTATGAGCACCATTCCTGGTCTTTCTATGATCTTGAGCAAAAGCTCAAGTACAAGGCGCATCTGAATGGCAGCGAAGTCGTCAAAGTTGATGCTCACTACACCAGTCAGCGCTGTCCTAAGTGTGGCCGGATTCTCAAGGAGAACCGTGACCATGGCTTGCATATGTACATTTGTGACAGATGCGGCTATCGTTCCAACGATGACCGTATCGCTGCAATGAACATCCAGACACTGGGGACGATGTACGTCAGTGGCGTGCCTAATCCATCGTATCAGAGCAAACGCGGCACAAGCGACGCCAAGAAAGCCAAAAACAAGAAATCAAAGAAACAAACAAATTAGAGCAGTGCGTACACGTGCTGTTCTGCCGTAGTTAATCAATCTGCGGGAGCATCTGAGGTCCGCCAAGGATGCTTGAGAAGCGACAGCGTAAGCCTTCGGGCTTGGCTATGGGAGAACTCTCTTCGGGGAGTTTGCTTGGACCACGCTAGTTAGTCGCAAACCTCCGACCTCGGTCGGGGGTAGTTGATTCCGCTCACTCCTTATAAAATACACATCTAAAATCATCAAATAAAAAGCGAGAACTTACTATACACTTTGTTTTCACTTAGTATACACTGTCATTATACTCCCCCTACCGATAAACGTTAATGAAAAATTAGAAATAAATTAGCGCATAAAAACGATGTATCACCATGTATCTATTGAAAGCCTTCCCCGCCCCGCTTTTTGGACAATAATGTACAATGTTAGCTAAGGAGGTTTTTGTGATGGCATCAACATTAGACTATCTGCGCTGGCGCGGCGATCTGACCTTCAGTGAACGGCGCTTCAACAGCCTGGACGCTTCCCTCTTTGCATCCCTGGCCTACCTGCACTTTGACCCCAGCGTGACGGGCCACTCCTTAAAAGAGGTCTGCGAGACTCTCTACCGGCAGCAAGATCCCAAACTCCTAGACCCAAAGGATAAAACGGAGCTGCTGCTAATCCCGCGCTCCCCGCGCTATGCCAACATTGAGATCCTCGACTGGGTCAACAAGATGGAAGCCGAGCCTGAACCGATGCAGTTCAACGCGGGCGCCTTCCGGCTGGACAAGTCAACGATCATTGTGGCTTTCCGCGGAACCGACCAATCCATGATCGGCTGGAACGAAGACATGATCATGAACTACACGCCCGAAATCGAGGGACAGAAGGTCGCTGCCAGATACCTGGACAAGATCGGCCGCGCCTTTCCCCATGACCGCATCTTCGTCACGGGCCATTCCAAGGGTGGCAACTACGCCCACTATGCCCTGGCTTTCGCTGACTCCGACATCCAAGAACGGATCATCCGCACCTACAGCTTCGATGGCCCCGGCTACAGCCAGGAGGTCTACACCTACCCTGGCTTTCAGCAGGCTTTGGACAAGATGAAGACCTACATCCCCGAAAGCTCGATCATCGGGACCATGCTGGACCACCCTGAGCGCGTCCTGGTCGTCAAGTGCACCATGCCGGCCACCAACCAGCACGATCCACGAACCTGGAGCGTGGGGCGCGACAGCTACGTTCTGGCCCCTGACGGCTTGACCAAGACAGCCCGGATGATCCGCCACTCCCTGATCCAGTTCAACCACAACATCCCCAACAGCAAGCGGGGACAGATGTGGTCGGCCCTTTTTGACGCCTTTGGCAGCCTGGACATTACCAAGATTGACCAGATCACCGGACTTACAGGGACTTATCGCTTTGGCCGCGCCTACCTGGCCATGGATCCGGAAATGCGGGCCATCTTCCGCCAAATCTTCAACAGCATCATTGAAACGGCCCGGCAGAGCTTCACCCTCCCCTTTGCCAAGCCGGCTGAAGACCCTCTGGAAAAAGTCAAGCACTTCAACGACTCCCGTCAGGGCCCCATCTTTTTTGAGGCTTACGACCTTTCCCAAGACTAATGCCCTACGACACTCATCTAACTTAGATGAGTGTTTTTTTTCTTATTTTTAGGAACCGATTTTCGAAAAAACGGCCCATTCAAGCAAGCGCCAGCCGGCGGAACTTATTATTCTAGTGTCAGCTGGTACTTAGCCCGGTCCTTGCGGACCTTCTTCCAGTGATAGAGGTTTTCATCCGCGGAATTGATGATCCGCGTCAGGCGGGCGTCCTCATCCACGTAAGCATAAGCCTTCCCGTAAGAAAGCGTGACGTGGTCCGCGATCCCGTCCAGCGGCTGGGCCGCGATCGCCAGGCGCAGGTCTTCCATCCGCTTGGAAAAAGCAGGAGGGGCCAGCTTGGTCATGACGATAAACTCATCCCCGCCATAGCGGTAAGACTGCCCGTCAAAAAAGCGGCGCAGGGTAGCCCCCGTGAGCTGAATCACCTTGTCTCCGGCCACGTGCCCGTAAGTGTCGTTGAAACGCTTGAAATAGTCGATGTCCATAATGGCCAGGCAGATGTCCTCCCCCTGCAGCTTGTCAAAGTCCCGCAGCAGGCTGTAGCGGTTCTTCAGGCCAGACAGCTCGTCATAAAGCGAGATCTTCTGCAGCATGTCGTAGCTCTCCGCGTCCAGAATCGTGGCAAAAGCCGTCAGACAGAGGGCCAGGACGAAGGTGTCGATCCGGGTCGCGAAGCGGTAGTCAATATAGTTGGCCAAAAGCAAAAACAGCCCCAGTGCCACGACCGCCGCGTAGCGGTTCTGGAAGTCATCCTGGTGGATGGTCGCGGTCACGATGATCATGACCACGTAGACCGCCGCGTACAAAAGGCCGATCCAGCTCCAGGGGCCGCTGACGTACTCACTGCGGCTGGAGATCAAGTAGACGTGGTCGCGCAAAGGCGGCACCAGCAAGAAGGCGACAAAGACCAGCAGCGGAATGGCGCAGGCCAGGACCAACTTCTTATCCGCCTGCCGGCTGGTCAGGCGCAAGAAGAACAAAAAGACGAAGAAGACGGCCACGGCTTGGGCAATGCTGGCCAGCAGGTTGGCAAGCACGACCAGTCTGTACTCGTCAACTCGCCCGTCCACGCGCAGAAACACGGAGTAGGTCCGGCAGACCGCATAAACGCACACTGCTGCCTCAGCATGCATTAAGGCCTGCGTTGAGGGCCGCTTGTCTTTGATGTAGATTGTTTGGAAGATCAGCAGCAGCAGCGTCAGCATCCCCGCTGGCACGTCGTACTCCAACAGTATTTCAGGTATCATTGGCTCACTTCTTTGCTTATTGATGATTGCTTATCTATCTCTTATTTTAATTTTTTCATGAAAAAATTAAAGGACAAACAGCTTCCGCTCCAAACAAAAAGGACCTGCAACAAAATCTGCAAGTCCTTATCAATTAATTTTCAGGCTGGTCGAGGATGTTGGAGAAGCGGTTGTAAGGCTTGGAGAACATCAGCTTGGTGGAGCCTCTGCGCCCGGAACGGTTCTTCTCGATGATGACTTCGATCTCGACGTTTTCCGGGTCGTCCCCGTCCTTCTTGCCATCGCCGTCGCCGCCATCTTCATCGCGGTAGTAGTCTTCTCTGTACAAAAAGCCGACGATGTCGGCGTCCTGTTCGATTGACCCGGATTCACGCAGGTCAGACAGGATCGGCCGCTTGTCCTGGCGCTGCTCAACCGACCGGGACAGCTGGGACAGGGCAATGACCGGCACGTGCAATTCCTTGGCCATCTTCTTCAATTGCCGCGAGATCGCGGAAACTTCTTGCTGGCGGGATTCGCTTCTTGGCCCTTCAATCAGCTGCAAGTAGTCGATCACGACCAGGCCCAGCTTGCCCTCCTGCTTTTGCAGGTTCAAAGCCTCTGAACGGATCTCGCTGATCTTGATCCCGGGCGTGTCGTCAATAAACAACGGCGCCTTGCTCAAGCCGCCGGCCGCCAGCTCCAGGCGCGACCAGTCCTCACTGTCCAGATTCCCGGTCCGCAGGTGCTGGGAGTCAATCAGCCCCGTTGAGGCGATCAAGCGCTGCACCAATTGCTCGCCTGACATTTCCAGCGAGAAGACGGCGACCGGCTGGCGCCCTTCCAAGGCCACGTTCTTGGCAATGTTCATCGCGAACGAAGTCTTACCAACCCCGGGCCGGGCAGCCAAGATGATCAATTCATCTTCGTGCAAGCCCGTCGTCATCTCATCCAGTCCCTTGAAGCCCGTCCTAAGCCCGGTAACGGTATCGTGGTTCTTGGCGTTCTCGGTGATCTGACGGACCGCCTCTTTAACCAGTTTCTCGATGTCATGGAAGCCATTGCTGCCCCGCTGGCTGGAGACGTTCATGATCTCGCTTTCGGCGTCAGACAGGATGTCTTCTACCGGATCCGCCCCCTGGACGGCATTGGTGATGATCTTCTGGCTGGCATTGATCAGATTGCGCAGGACTGACTTCTGATGGACCAGCTTGGCGTAGTCCTTGACGTGGTAAGAGGTCGGCGTGGCCCCCAGCAGGTCGGTAATGTAGGAAATATCCCCAATCTCATCCAGCTGCCCCCGCCGCTCCAGTTCCGCTTGGATGGTTACCGGGTCAATGGACTGGCCCTCGTCAGCCAATTTGAGCATGGCCGAATAGATGATCCGGTTGGCGTGGTCATAGAAGTCGGTGGCTTCCAGTACCGCGCTGACGTCGTTGATCGCTTCCGGATCGATAAAGATTGCCCCCAGGACGGCCTTTTCAGCGGCAGCGTCATGCGGGACTTGTTGTGCAAGCAGATTATCCATGAGTCTCCATCACATCTTCCAAATCATTAACAAAAATCCGCTCTGGCCCGGCCTTTTCCGGCTTATTCTTCAGTAATGTGCACCCGCACCTTGGATTCAACGCCCTTGAAGAGCTTGACTGGCACGTTGGTGTAGCCCAGGGCCTTGATTGGCTCTGGCAGGTTCAGCTTGCGCTTGTCAAGCTTGATGCCAAACTGCTGGTCCAGAGCGGCCACGATCTTCTTGCCGGAAACTGAGCCGAACAGGCGGGCATCTGCGCCGGCCTTGGACTTCAGTTCAACGACCGTGCCGTCTGCTTCCAGCTTGGCCTTGATGGCTTCGGCTTCAGCCTTTTGAGCCTCGTATTCGGCCTTTTCGTTGGCTTCCACCCGCTTCAGGGTGTTCAGGTTGCCCTTGTTGGCTTCCTTGGCCAGGCCGCGCTTGATCAGGAAGTTTTGCGCGTAGCCGTCTGGCACGTCCTTGACTTGTCCCCGCTTGCCGCGGCCCTTAACGTCTTGCATAAAAATAACTTTCATGAGTCCTTCTCCTTTGCTTGTCTCTTATCTTTCTAGTATTGCCATTGTTTCCTGCCGGCCTAGCTGTTTTCCTGCAAATACTCGTCGATCGCGGCCAGCAGCCGCTTGCAGGCCTCTTCAACCGACACGTCCTTCAGCTGCGTGGCCGCGTTGGACAAGTGGCCACCGCCGCCCAGCTTCTCCATGATCACCTGGACGTTGATATGACCCATCGACCGGGCGGAAATCCCAATCGTGTCGCCGGCGCGTCTGGTGATGGCAAAAGAAGCCGAGACCCCTTCCAAATCCAGGGCCGTATCGGCCGCCTGGGCCGTCAGGATTGGGTCGATGACCTTGTTTTCCGGCCCCTGCATGACCGCCATCTTTGGCCGCAGCATCTGCAGGCTGGCCACCAGGTGGGTTCTGACCAGGAAGCTGTTGATGTCTTCCTTCAACAGCTCGGACACGGTTGCCGAATTGGCCCCAATGGAGCGCAGGTAGCTTGCCGCGTCAAAGGTTCTGGTCCCGGTCCGCAGGGAGAACTCCTTGGAGTCGACCGTGATCCCGGCCAGCATGGCCGTAGCTTCCAGATTGGTCAAGACCCGGTTGCCGTCCGCCGGCTGCTGGTATTCAACCATTTCAGTCACCAGTTCGCTGGCTGATGAGGCATAAGGCTCAACATAGGTCAGCATTGGGTTCTCTGGGAATTCCTCCCCCCGCCGGTGGTGGTCGATGACCACGATCCGGTTCTTCAAACGGTCGTAAAGCGGCTGGTCGTAGGTAATGGAGTACTTGGAGTGGTCCACCATGACCAGCAGCGAGTTGTCAGTCGCTTCCAGATTGGCTTCTTCCGGATCGATAAACAGGTCCAGGTCCGGGCTGGCTGCCTGCATCTTCTTGACCAGGCGGTCAACGTCGTAGTTGCAGTGGGCGGTATCCAGCAAAAAGCGGGCCTTGACCCCATGCAGGCGGGCAATCTTGACGACCCCGATCCCGCTGCCGACAGAGTCCATATCAGGCCGCTGATGCCCTTGAACGAAGACTTGGTCAGCATCCTTAAAGAGCTCACTGAGGGCCTGAGAGACCATTCTAGCCCGGACGCGGGTCCGTTTCTCCATGGGATTGGACTTTCCGCCATAGAATCTGGCCATCTGGCCCAATTCCCGGAGGACGACCTGGTCGCCCCCCCGCCCCAAGGCCAGGTCCAGGTTGGCCTGGGCCTGGTTGGCAATCTTGCGCAGGGAGTCGCCCCCATAGGCGATCCCGACGGACAAGGTCAGGGGCGTGTTGTTGCGGCTGGTTTCCAGACGGATCTTGTCCAAGACCGAGAACTTGTCGTCTTCCATGGCCTCCAGGTCATGCAGGTGGGTCAAGAGCAGGAAGTGGTCCTCATCGATCCGCTTGAGGTAGGCCCTGAACTTCTTGGCGTAGTCATTCAAGGTCGTCTGCAGGTAGGTGCTGGTTCTGGCCAGCTCCTGGTCATGCATGCGCTCGCTCAATTCATCGTAGTTGTCAATGAAGATCTGCCCGATGGCCAGGCGCTCGGCCTTGTACTTGTCGGCAATGTCCGCGTAGCGGGTAATGTCCAGCAGGTAGATGACCCCAATGCTGTCTTGGACCACCATTTCGAACTGGTGACCATCCCACTTGACGACCTTGCTTTCCGAAGTCTTGGCGTTCAAGGCATCTTCCAAAAGCTGCCCCAGGCTCTCATCGACCTCCCCGATGGTCTGGCCGATGACGTCCTTTTCACCCAAGTAGAGCTGCAGGTAGGGGTTGACCCATTGGATCCGGCGCGATTCGTCATAAAGCAGAATCCCCAGCGGCATCTTGATCATGGCTTCCTGCTCCCCCCGCTTGATCCGGTAGGACAGGTTGGCCGCGTAGTTGTTGGTGTTCTTTGCCAGAATGTAAATGCCGAAAACGACCCAGAACAGGGAGAAGACAAAGATCAGCAGCAGTGCCACCCCAAAGATCCGGTTGATAAAGAAGGCAAAAAAAGTGCTGAGCAGTTCCAAGACGATGATGGCGATGACCGCCACCGTCAGTCTGCTGTCCCGCACAAACTCTGGCAATTCAAGTTTGCGTAAAAATTGCTTCATAAAATTCTTCCACGTTAAAAAGTAGATTAAACTATTTTCTATTATAACCTACCAGGAGGGAAAACAAAAAGGACCAAGCATTCTCTTGGAATGCTCAGTCCTCTTCTTACGTATTGTGATCCGCACGTCAGAAGACTTAGTCTTCAGCTACGAATGGCAGGAGACCCATGATCCGGGCTCTCTTGATAGCGTTGGCAACCTTGCGTTGGTTCTTAGCGCTAGTACCAGTGACACGACGTGGCAAGATTTTACCTCTTTCTGAGATAAAACGTTTCAACAGATCAACATCCTTGTAGTCTACGTAGTCGATGTGGTTAGCTGCGATGAAGTCAACCTTGCGACGACGACGACCACCTCTTCTTTGTTGAGGCATGTCTTCAGATCCTTTCTTTTCTAGATTTTAGTTAAAATGGAAGATCGTCATTTGAGACGTTGATCGAGCCGTCGGAGTTGTCAAACGGGTTGGCGTTTGACCCGGCGTTCCCGAAGTCGTCCTTCTTATTATCTTCATTCAGGCTTGAGCCGTTGCCAGCGCTTGGAGCGCTGCCTTGGCTGCTGCCAAAGGCGTTGTTGTTATTGCCGCCAAAGTCTGAGCCGTAGTTGCCGGCACCATATGCACCGCCGCCTTGGCCATAGCTGTTGCCGCCAAAACCGCCTTGTTGCTGACGGGCTTCACGCTCACGGCGTGATTCCAGCAGGGCGAAGTTGTCAACGACGACTTCCGTTACATAAACCCGCTGCCCGTCTTTGTTATCGTAGCTTCTAGTTTGGATGCGGCCTTGGATGCCGACCAAGCTGCCCTTGCTGGTGAAGTTGCAGAAGTTCTCTGCTGACTTGCGCCAGATGACACAGTTGATAAAGTCCGCGTCTCTTTGCCCATTGGCATTTGAGAATTGCCGGTCTACGGCAAGAGTGAACGTAGCAACCGAGATGCCGCTCCCAGTGGTACGTAATTCAGGATCACGTGTTAAACGGCCAACAAGTACAACGCTATTAATCATACTCATTTCCTCCTATCCTTTATTACGGAAAACTACAATTTATTTCTTGGTGGACTACTTGTCCAGCTTAACAGTCATTGAACGCAGAACTGAGTCGTCGATCTTGCTCAAACGGGCAAATTCGTTGACAGCAGCAGCGTCGTTGGCAGTAAAGGTCATGATGTAGTAACTACCTTCACGATACTTTTCAATTTCGTATGCGAAACGACGCTTGCCCCAGTCCTTAGCTTCAACCATTTCACCACCATTGTCAGCGATCACCTTAGTGTACTTGTCAATAATGGCCTTCTTTGCTTCTTCATCAACGTCTGGCTTGATGATGTAAGTAACTTCGTACTTGGTTGACATAAGACTATTGCACCTCCTTTTGGACTAAATGGTTCTTGGCTAAAATCAAGAACAAGGAGTAATTGGTTCTAATTACTCGCAATGACTAATTCTAGCACAAATAACAAAAAATTACCAAACATTTTTCCACGTGATCCGGAACTTTTTTCGTTCCATAAACTATTACACGGAAAAGTCTGGTAATTTTTTGGCTTGGAGCAAAAAGTTATTATTTTAGCTTTTAGCCCCTTATTCTTAATTTTCTTAAGTCTTATTCTTCCTCAGCCGCTTTTTCAGCCGCGTCCTCAGCTGGCACCACGGCCAGGCTGGCAACTTTGGCCTTGTCGGCTACCTTGATCAAGCGCACGCCCATGGTGGACCGGCTGGTTTGGGAGACGTCTTCGACCTTGAAGCGGATCATGATCCCATCAGTGGTGATCAGCATGATGTCGCTCTTGCCGTCAACGACCGCGACCCCAGCCAGCGGGCCGTTCTTTTCGCCAATCTTGGCCGTTTGGATCCCCTTGCCACCGCGGCCCTTGACTGGGTACTCGCTGGCAGCGGTCCGCTTGCCGTAGCCCTTCTCAGAGATGGTCAGGACTTCATCGCCTTCATTCAGGACTCCGGAGCCGACCACGTAGTCGCCTTCGCGCAGATTGATCCCGCGCACGCCGGCCGCGCTTCTCCCCATGGCCCGGACGTCTTCTTCCTTGAAGGTCACGGCGTAGCCCAGGTGGGTGGCAATCATGATCTTCTGCTTGCCGTCAGTGGTCAGGACGTTGGACAGCTCATCCCCGTCCTTGAGGGTCAAGGCGATCAGCCCGTTGTTTCTGATGTTTTCAAACTCGCTGATCTTGGTCCGCTTGACCGTCCCCAGCTTGGTGATGAAGAAGGCGTATTCGTCCTCATGTCCTTGCGCCGCGCTGACCATGGTCTGGATGTGCTCGCCCTTGTCGAGCTGGAGCAGGTTGACGACCGGCAGGCCCTTGGCCGTTCTCCCGTATTCCGGGATCTCGTAGGCCTTCTTCATGTAGACCTTGCCCTTGTTGGTGTAGAAGAAGAGGTAGTCGTGGGTGCTTGCGTAGAGCAGGTGCTCAATGAAGTCGCCCTTCTGGACGCCCATCCCCTTGATCCCCTTGCCGCCACGGTTTTGGGTCTTGAAGTCGTCAGCCAGCATCCGCTTGACGTAGCCTTGGTGGGTCAAAGTCAGCAGGACCTTCTGCTCTTCGATCAGGTCCTCGTCTTCGATCGTCACGACCTCGCTGGCCGTGATCTGGGTCCGGCGCTTGTCGCCGAAGCGCTTCTGGATGTCCAGCAGCTCATCGTAGATGATCTGGTCGATTCTTTCCGGCTTGGACAGGATGTCCTTGTAGTCGGCAATCTTGACCAGCAGCTCTTGGTATTCGCCTTCAACCTTGTCGCGCTCCAAGCCGGTCAGGCGAACCAGCCGCATGTCCAGGATAGCCTGAGCCTGGCGGTCGTCCAGGTTGAAGCGGCTGATCAAGCCGGCCTTGGCGATGTCGCTGGACTCGGAATTGCGGATCAGGGTCACGATCTCGTCAATGTGGTCCAGGGCAATCCGCAGCCCTTCCAGGATGTGGGCCCGGGCTTGGGCCTTTTCCAGGTCGAACTTGGTCCGGCGGGTGATGACGTCTTCCTGGTGGTCCAGGTAGTACTGGAGCATCTGCTTCAAGGTCAGGAATTTCGGCGTCCCGTTGACGATCGCCACCATGTTGATGGCGAAGTTGGACTGCATCGGGGTTTCCTTGAAGAGGTTGTTCAAGACCACGCTGGCGCTGGCATCCCGGCGGATGTCGATCGTGATCTGCATCCCGCTCTGGTCGGATTCATCGCGCACCCCGGTAATCCCGTCGATCACCTTTTCCCGGGCCAGCTCAGCAATCTTTTGCACCAGCTCGGCCTTGTTGACCAAGAAAGGAATTTCGGAAACGATGATCCGCTCGCGGCCGCTCTTTTCGGTCTCGATCTCGGTCTTGGCCCGGACCACGATGTTCCCCTTGCCGCTTTCGTAGGCCCGGAGCACCCCGCTTCTGCCCATTAAGATCCCGCCAGTTGGGAAGTCAGGGCCTGGAATGGCCTTCATCAGTTCCTTGGTGGTCACGTCCGGGTTCTTCATCAGCATGTGGATGCCGGAGATGACCTCAGACAAGTTGTGCGGCGGAATGTTGGTGGTCATCCCGACCGCGATCCCGCTGGACCCGTTGACCAAAAGGTTCGGGATTCTGGCTGGCAGGACGACTGGCTCGTTTTCCGTGTCGTCGTAGTTTCTCTGCCAGTCGATGGTGTTCTTGTTGATGTCGCGCAGCATTTCCACGGCAATCTTGCTCATGCGGGCTTCCGTGTAACGCATGGCGGCTGGCCGGTCGCCGTCGACGGAACCGAAGTTCCCGTGCCCGTCGACCAGCATGTAGCGGTAGGCGAAGTCCTGGGCCATGTGGGCCATGGCCAGGTAGATTGAGGAGTCGCCGTGCGGGTGGTACTTACCCATGACGTCCCCAACGATTCTGGCACTCTTCTTGTAAGGCTTGTCAGGCGTGACGCCCAATTCGTTCATCCCGTAAAGAATCCGGCGCTGGACTGGCTTCAAGCCGTCGCGCACGTCGGGAAGCGCCCGGGCGACAATAACCGACATGGCGTAGTCCAAGAAGGAGCTGCGCATAGTCTTCGTCAGATCAACATTGCGAATCCGGCGGTCTTGTCCTTGATTCTCGTTATCCATCTAATCCTCCCTTAAGCATCCAGGTTTTCAACGTATTTGGCGTTGCTTTCGATAAACTTCCGCCGCGGGCCAACCTCGTTGCCCATCAGCATTTCAAAGACCTCATCCGCGTCAGCGGCGTATTGCGGGTCTACCCGGTCCAAGCGGCGGTTTTCCGGGTTCATGGTCGTTTCCCACAATTGCTCAGGGTCCATTTCACCCAGCCCCTTGTAGCGCTGGACGATTGGCTTCGGGCTTGGCTGCAGGGTTCCAAGGTAGTCGTGCAGCTCCTCGTCGGTGTCCAGGTACTTGACCAGCTTGCCCTGGCGGACTTGGTACAGAGGCGGACGGGCAATGTAGACGTAGCCCTTGTCGATCATTGGCCGCATGTATCTGTAGAACAGGGTCAAAAGCAAGGTTCTGATGTGGGCCCCGTCGACGTCGGCGTCAGTCATGATGATCAGCTTGTGGTAACGGGCCTTGGAGACGTCGAAGTCAGCCCCAAAGCCAGTGCCCAGAGCCGTAAACAGGGTTCTGATTTCCTGGTTGGCCAGGATCCGGTCCATCGAGGCCTTTTCCACGTTCAGGATCTTCCCGCGGATTGGCAGAATTGCCTGGGTCAAGCGGCTGCGCCCTTGCTTGGCGCTGCCGCCGGCGGAGTCCCCTTCGACGATGAAGAGCTCGGAGATCTTCGGGTCGTTTGAGGTGTTGTCGGCCAATTTCCCTGGCAGGTTGGCGATTTCCAAGCCAGACTTCTTCCGGGTCACTTCGCGGGCGCGCTTGGCAGCCACGCGGGCCCGTTCAGCCAATTGCCCCTTTTCCACGATCTTGCGGGCCACTTGCGGGTTTTCCATCAAGAAAGTGGAGAAGGTTTCCGAGAAGGCCCGGTCAACGGCCGTTCTGGCATCAGAGTTGCCCAGCTTGGTCTTGGTCTGCCCTTCAAACTGCGGGTTCGGGTGCTTGACGGAGACGACCGCGGTCATCCCTTCGCGGATGTCTTCCCCGGACAGGTTGTCATCCTTGTCCTTCAGGATCTTGGCCTTGTGGGCGTAGTCGTTGACGACGCGGGTCAAAGCCGTCTTGAACCCAGCCTCGTGCATCCCCCCTTCATAGGTGTGGATGTTGTTGGCAAAAGTCATTAGCGTGGTCTTGTAGCCAGTGGTGTACTGGAGGGACACTTCCACGTCGATGCCTTCATACTTGCCTTCCACGTAGATTGGGTCGTCAAACAGCACTTCCTGGTCCCGGTCGAGGAAGGAGACGTACTCTCTGATCCCGCCCTCGAAGTGGTAGACGTCGGTTTCGGCCGTGTCCTTGCGCTTGTCGGTGAAGGTCAATTTCAGGCCCTTGTTCAGGAAGGCCAGCTCGCGAATCCGGTTCTTCAGGATCTTGTCGTCAAAAACCGTGGTTTCGGTAAAGATGTCCGGGTCTGGCCAGAAGCTGACGATGGTCCCGTGCTCAGTCAGCGGCACTTCGCCGATTTGGTGAAGCTCCTCGGTGACGCGGCCATGGTCAAAAGCAATGAAGTACTTCTTGCCATCCCGCATGACGGTGACGTTCAGCTTGGTCGACAGGGCGTTGACGACTGAGGCCCCCACCCCGTGCAGACCGCCGGAAACCTTGTAGCCGCCACCGCCGAACTTGCCGCCGGCGTGCAGGACCGTGTAGACCGTTTCTACGGCTGGACGGCCAGTCTTCTTTTCGATGTCGACCGGGATCCCGCGTCCGTCGTCTTGCACGGTCACGCTGTTGTCAGGGTTGACCGTGACTTCAATTTTGGTGGCAAAGCCGGCCAGGCATTCGTCGATCCCGTTGTCGATGATTTCCCAGACCAAATGGTGCAGGCCTTGGGAGCTGGTAGAGCCGATGTACATGCCGGGACGCTTGCGGACGGCTTCCAGGCCACCGAGCACTTGAATCTGGCTGGCATTGTACTTGTCGGCTTCTTTTTCGAATTTTTCTGCTTTTGCTTTGGCTAATTTGCTATTTTCGTCTGCCATTTACCCTTCCTCTTTTTCTTTAATCTGTCCGGATTGAATGTAGTAGATCTTAGGCTGGTCGGCTATTTCCCGGGAAATACCCGCCAGATCCGTCGTCGTGATAAAAGTCTGCGTCTGACCCTGGATAAAAGTCAGCAGAGCCCCCTGCCGCAGGTGGTCCAGTTCGCTCATCACGTCATCCAGGAGCAGGATCGGACTTTCATTGGTCAGCTGCTTGATCAAGCTGATTTCCGCCAGTTTCAAGCTCAGGGCAATCGTCCGCTGCTGCCCCTGGGAGGCATACAGGTGGGCGTTCTTGCCCCCCAGCTGGAACTCGATGTCGTCGCGGTGGGGGCCCAGCTGGGTCGTGGCCCGCCGCAGCTCATCGGCTCTGACCTGAGCCAGGCGCTGGCTGATCTTCTCCTGGATCTGCCTGGGCGCGTCCGCCTCGCTGATCTCCTTGACTGAAGGCCGGTAGATCACCCGCAGGTCTTCTCTTCCCAGGCTGATTGCCTGGTAGGCCTTGGCCGCGTAGCGGCTTAAGTCCGCCAGGTACTTGTAGCGGCGGGCAATGACCTCGCTGGCGGCTTGGGCCAGCTGGTCGGACAAAACGTCCAAAAGGACCTGGTCCTTCGCCCCGCCCTTGGCCAGCTGCTTCAAGTAGTTGTTCCGCTGCTGGAGGACCTGCCGGTACTTGCCCGCGTAGTAGAGATACTCCGGACTGACCTGGCCGAATTCCAGATCCATGAAGCGCCGGCGGATGCCAGGCGCCCCCTTGACCAGGTCCAGGTCTTCCGGGGAGAACAGGATCGCGTTCAGGTGGCCAACGTACTTGGACAGGCGGCCCTGCTCGATCCGGTTGACCCAGGCCAGCTTGCCCTTCTTGCTGATGACCAGGCGCAGGTCCAGCTCGACCTGGCTCTTGTGGACATGGCCTTCAAGACTGGCAAAGTCAGCCCCGAAGCCGATCAGCTCCTTGTCGTTGCTGGTGCGGTGCGAGCGCGTCAGCGCCAAGAAGTAGATGGCTTCCAGCAGGTTCGTCTTGCCTTGGGCATTTTCGCCCAAAAAAAGATTGACCTTGGGGTCAAAGTCGAGCTCCAGCGGCGCCAGGTTGCGAAAGCCCGCCGCCTTAAAGTGACTCAGGTACATTAAAGCCCCTTGGTCAGTTCATAGCTTTCCCCGGCAACTTCCAGCTTGTCGCCAGGATAAAGCTTCTTGCCGCGGCGGTCTTCCGCTTCCCCATTCAAGAGGACTGGATTTTCTTTCAAGTACCACTTGGCCTGGCCGCCGGAGGAAACCACGTTTTCGTCTTTCAATAATTGACCCAAAGTGATGTACTCACCGTTGATCGCTAAAGTTTTGATAAGCGTCACCTTCCACCCTGAAAAAATAAACCTTCGTTAAAACACTAATAATCCACTTATAATTATAGTCTTTTTCAGGCTAAAACTCAATCAAGACAGCCCTTTTTAGGCCCTCTGAGCGATTTTAGCCCTAACTAGTATTGGAGTACTCAACCGCCTTACAAACATTCAGAAGTGAAAAAAAGCCCCCTTTCGCCGAAAGAGGACAAAAAAAGCCGTCCAACGGACAGCTTTTCGTGATTATTAGAAAGTTCTGATTGGCGTGATCAGCTGCACGAATTCGACCCCTTCCTTGGCCGGAACGACCGTGAATGGACGCAAAGGCTCAGTGAAGTTGATCTTGACGGCATCAGCCACGCTTCTGGCGGCCCGCAGGGCAGCCTGCATGTAGTCCGGGTTGAAGGAAATGCTCAAGTCGCGGCCATCCAGGTTGGCAAAGCCGACCTTTTCTTCCACTTTGCCGATTTCCGGTGAATTGCCCGAAACGGTAACTTGGCCGTTAGCCACGTCCAGCTTCATCTGCACGGCATTGTTCCGGTTGGCGTGGGTCACCAGGCTGGCCCGGCTCAAGGTGCTGGACAGGTCGGCAATGTCGAATTGGACATGGGTCGTTGAGGAAGCTGGCAGCAGGCGGTCAACGTCTGGGTAGACCCCTTCCAAAAGCCGGGTATAGAAGTTCAAGCTGTCAATCTTGAACATGACCTGGCTGTCGCCCAGGAAGATCTTCAGTTCCGGATCGGATTCGCCAATGATTTGGGCCAGATCCTGCAAATTCTTCCCTGGCAGGATCATGGACACTTCGCTGGCTGGACCGTCTTCCGTCGCCATGGTTCTTTGCGACAGACGGTGGGAGTCGGTGGCCACGGCCTTGATGTGGTCCTGGGCAAAGGTGAAGTTGACCCCAGTCAGCGCTGGCCGGCTGTCTTGGGTGGAAACCGCGAAGACGGTGGCGTTGATCAGGTCCTGCAGGGTCTTGCCGCGAACCGAGAATGAGGCTTCATCGCTGATTTCCGGCAGACGCGGGTAGCTGCTGGCGTCCAAGCCGTTGATCGTGTAGTCGGCATCCCCGGAGACGATTTGAATCTGCAACCCTTCTTTGACCTCAAAGTCAAAAGTGGTGTTTGGCAGCTTCTTGACGATTTCAGAGAAGAAGTGGGCGTTGACGACGACAGAACCAGCTGAGAAGAAGATCAGGTCGGCATTTTTTTCGCCTTCGCTGGTCTTGGTTGGAATGGCGGCTTCAATAGAGATGTCCGTGTCGCTCCCAGTCAGCAGCAACCGGTTTTCGTCAAGGTCCAGCTTGATCCCGGTCAAAATTGGAATTGAAGCCCGGGATGAGACAGCCTTGAGGACGTCATTTAATTTATTTATGAACAAGCTGCGATCTACAGTAAATTTCATTTTTCCTCCTCGATGCTTGCATGCTCTTTTATTATTATTCTATTAAATATAAGTAGTATTAGTAGTAGGGCCTGTGGGTACTGTTGAAAAGTGACCCCAAGCCGCGGAAATACGGGATTTGGCCTGTTGCTAACCTGTGGACAACTTAAGGACTTTTCCACATGTTATTAACGGACCTCTTTGGGCCTAGCGCTCCAGCATCTGGCGCAGGTCGGAGACGGCAGATTTAATTTCCGTATCGGTCTTCATCTGCCGGGCGATCTTGTCGCAGGCGTGCATCACAGTGGTATGGTCCTTGCCCCCGAATTCCTGGCCGATCTTGGGCAGGCTGGCGTCGGTCAGCTCCCGGGACAGGTACATGGCGACCTGGCGGGGGATCACGATGTTGCGGACCCGCTTCTTGCCCTTCATCTCGGCTACTGAGGTCTGGAAGTAGTTGGCAACCACTTCCTGGATCTTGGAGATCTGCAGGCCCCGGCTCTTCTGGACCAGCTTCAAGTCAGCCAGAGCCGACCGGGCCAAGCCGATGTTGATGTCCTGCTTCTGGATCGTGGACTGGGCCTGAACCTTGACCAGGGCCCCCTCCAGTTCCCGGATGTTGGTATCGACCTGGGAAGCAATGTAGTCCAGGGTGGATTCATCGACTTCCAGGCCCTCGGATTCAGCCTTCTTGCGCAGGATGGCGATCCGCGTCTCCAGGTCCGGCGGCGTGATCTCGACCTGCAGGCCCCAGGCAAAGCGGGAAACCAGGCGCTCTGACAGGTCCGGAATCTCGGTTGGCAGGCGGTCGCTGGTCATGACGATCTGCTTCTGGTTGTTGTAGAGGGTCTCGAAGGTGTGGAAGAATTCTTCCTGGATCCCTTCCTTCTTGGCGAAGAACTGGATGTCATCCACCAAGAGCAGGTCGGCAGTCCGGTACTTTTCGCGGAACTGCTCCTGGGTCTTGTTCTTGATGGAGTTGATGAAGTCGTTGACGAAGGTTTCGCTTTGAATGTAGACGACTTTGGCGTTTGGCCGCTCTTCCAGCATCTGGTGGCCGATGGCCTGCATCAGGTGGGTCTTGCCCAGCCCGACGCCCCCGAAGATGAACAAGGGGTTGTAGAAGGTGCCGGGACTGTCGGCTACGGCCAAGGCCGCGCCGGCCGCCAGCTTGTTGCCTTCACCCTGGATGAAGTTGTCAAAAGTGTACTTCTCATTCAGGTGCAGGTCCCTGTTGAAACCGGCACTGACTGGCTCCGGTCCGGTGGTCCGGACGGGCTGGCTCTCCTTCTTCTGGGGTTCAACCATCCGCTCGCTGCGCTTTTCGCCTCCCTGCTGGACGACAAAAACCGGGTACACGTCGATGCCGGCGTAGGCATAGGCCGATTGAATCAGATTAGCGGAGATGTTTTGCTCCCAATACCCCTTTGCCACGGGAGTTTGGACGGAGATTACCAATTCACGCGTCTCCTTGTTGAAGGAAACGGGCTTAGTGTTTTTGAACCAAGCGTTATAGGAGACCTCGTTGAATTGCGAGCGCATTTCAGCGTTAAAGGTCTCCCAGAATTTATTTAAATCGAACAAAAAACATTCCTCCAAAAATTTTTTAGCAAAATTATTTTAGCATTTAACCCAACGGTTTTCCACAGGTGGAAGAAAGAAATCCAGAATCCACAGCTTGTGCAAAAGACTGGCAGCGAGCCTTGCGATTCATGGTGATAATTTTATCAAAAATAGCAAAATGTGGATTACACTTGTGGATATCTTTTCTTAGAGCCCCAATGAACGAGCCGGGACTGACCGGAATGTTTCCACAGGCTGTTCAAAAAGATTTTAACACCCTGTGGCTTGTGGATAAAGCTGCAGACAAGCCTGTTGATGACCGCGAAAAAATTTTTTATCCCCGGCTGCTTCGTCCACAAGGCGGGGATTTTTTTCCAGCCTTCTTAAGGAAAAAAGGGCGGGAATTTGCAAATAAGGCTTGGTTTTTCTTTTGCTTCGTGATATTCTAGATAAGAAATTGTGCACGTAGCACTAAAAAATGGAGGTGCAAATAAATGTCAACTAAGAGAACTTACCAACCAAAGAAGCGTCACCGTTCACGCGTTCACGGCTTCATGAAGCGTATGGCTACAAGCAACGGCCGTAAGGTATTGGCTAGACGCCGTGCAAAGGGTAGAAAAGTATTATCTGCTTAAGCCACTGAATCCCAGTGGTTTTTTTAATTCGCGAGAGTGTAAAGAGCTTTGAGAAAGTCATATCGAGTTAAATCCGAGCAGGATTTTCAGAACGTCTTTGAAAATGGCACTTCAGTCGCCAACCGGGCCTTCGTGATCTACACGCTGCCGCGGGAGGAGAACCGCCACTTCCGGGTCGGGATCTCTGTCGGTAAAAAGGTCGGCCACACGGCCGTGGCCCGAAACCGTCTCAAGCGCTATATCAGGGCCGTGCTGACCGAATACAAGGCACAGATCGATCCGCGCCTGGATTTTCTGGTCATCACTAGACCCTACGCTCGCGATTTTGACTGGGAAAAGACCCGCAAGAACTTGCTTCACGCGCTGGCTTTGGCCCATGTCATTGAGGAAACGCCAAATAAAGTCGAGGAAAAATAAGTGAAGGACATCTTATCGAAGAAAAGTGTCAAGCGCCTGATGGGCTTGATGGCACTTGTTGCGGTTTTTGCCCTGATTCTGAGTGGCTGTGCTACCCAGACCACCCAGAAGCCCGCGCCGATTTCTCATAATTCGGGCAATTGGTGGGACGCCTGGGTTGTCTACTACCTGTCCCAATTCGTCTTATGGATTGCCAAGGTGTGCGGCGGCAGCTACGGCTGGGCGATCGTCATCTTTACGGTCATCATTCGTGTGATCCTGCTGCCGCTGAATGCCATGCAGATCAACAGCACGAAGAAGATGCAGGACATTCAGCCACAGATCAAGGCCTTGCAGGCCAAGTATCCAGGCAAGGACCTTGAATCAAGAAACCAGCTGAACGAAGAGACGCAGAAGCTTTATAAGGAAGCCGGGGTCAACCCTTACGCGGGCTGCCTCCCGGTCGTGATCCAATTGCCGGTTATGTGGGCTCTGTACCAAGCCATTTGGCGGACGCCAGAGCTGCAGAACGGGAAGTTTCTGTGGATGGACCTGGGCAAGCCAGACCCATACTTCGTTTTGCCAATCTTGGCGGCCTTGTTCACTTTCTTGTCCTCATACATTGCCACCATGTCCATGCCGGATTCATCCCAGTCAATGACGACCAAGCTGATGAGCTACGGGATGGCCATTATGGTCGGTATTTGGGCGATCTACTTCCAATCAGCCATTTCCCTCTACTGGGTAATTTCCAACCTGTTCCAGGTCGGCCAGACGCTGGTTCTGCAGAACCCGTTCAAGTACCGCAAGGAGCAGGAGGCTAAGGCTAACGCGGAGCGTGAACGACAGCGCAAGATGAGAAAAGCCTACAAGCGGATCAACAAGCGCAAATAGCGCGGATAATCGAAAAGTCATCTAAAATTATTTTTAGATAAAGTAGTGAAAGTGCTTTATCCATCATTTCTCATGGTGGAAATTGCACTTTTTTTATACCAAAAAGACGAGGTAGACTTGCGATGGTGCAAAGATTAACGGAATTTGATACGATTGCGGCGATTTCAACCCCGATTGGCGAAGGCGGGATCTCGATCGTCCGCATGTCCGGCGAAGAAGCGGTGACGATTGCCAACCGGGTCTTCAAGGGCAAGAATTTGGAGCAAGTGCCCACCCACACGATCAACTACGGGCACGTCGTGGACCCGGCCAGCGGCCAGGTGATCGATGAGGTCATGGTTTCCGTCATGCGGGCGCCAAAGACCTTCACCAAGGAAGACGTCGTGGAAATCAACTGCCACGGGGGGATCGTGGTCACCAACGACATCCTGCGCCTGCTTTTGGCCAATGGGGCCAGAATGGCCGACCCGGGCGAATTCACCAAGCGGGCCTTTGTCAACGGCCGCATCGACTTAACCCAGGCCGAGAGCGTGATGGATATCATCCGGGCCAAGACCGACAAGGCCCGGGCCGTGGCGGTGCGGCAGCTGGCAGGGGGCTTACTGGAAGAGATCCGGGCTATCCGCCAGCAAATCCTGGACGTGCTGGCCAACGTGGAAGTCAACATCGACTACCCAGAGTACGATGAGGAGCAGGTGACCGCCGAAAAAATGCGGGCCTGCTCTGAAAAGGCGACCGCGGAGATCGACCGCCTGCTCCAGACCGCCCAAGAGGGGCAGATCCTCAGAAACG
This sequence comes from Lactobacillus porci, assembly GCF_009695985.1. Classification (NCBI taxonomy): domain Bacteria; kingdom Bacillati; phylum Bacillota; class Bacilli; order Lactobacillales; family Lactobacillaceae; genus Lactobacillus; species Lactobacillus porci. The sequence continues at coordinate 19,834 of NZ_VUMX01000016.1, read as the reverse complement.
GCCTGGCCACGGCGATCGTGGGCCGGCCCAACGTCGGCAAGTCCTCGCTGCTCAACTACCTGACCCAAAGCGACAAGGCCATCGTCACCGACGTGGCGGGGACTACCCGGGACACGCTGGAAGAATACGTGTCCGTCAGAGGGGTGCCCTTGAAACTGATCGACACGGCTGGGATTCACCACACGGAAGACACGGTGGAAAAGATCGGGGTTGAGCGGTCCAAGCAGGCGATCGGTCAGGCGGACCTGGTCCTGCTCCTGCTGGATGCCAGCCAGGAATTGACGGCGGAAGACCAGCGCCTGCTTGACTACACCAAGGACAAGAAGCGGATCATCGTCTTGAACAAGACCGACCTTGGGGTTAAGCTGGACGCTGACCAGCTGGAAAGCAGCCAGAGTCCGGTAATCGCTACCTCAATTCTGCAAAAAGCGCACCTGGATGAGCTGGAAGACCTGATCAAGCAGCTCTTCTTTAGCGGGATCGAAAACTCCAACGACCAGGTTCTGGTGACCAACCAGCGCCAGGCCGGTCTGCTGGAGCAGGCCAAGCGGCAGCTGGCGGACGTGGTCAGCGGCCTGGAGGCGGGGATGCCCGTCGACTTGGTCCAGATCGATTTTACCGGTGCCTGGGAGACCTTGGGCGAAATCACGGGTGAGAGCAGCCCGGATGAGCTGATCAATGACCTCTTTAGTCAATTCTGTTTAGGAAAGTAGGCAAGCAAGAACAAGATGAAGACATACGTTACCAATGAATACGACGTCATCGTGGTCGGTGCCGGCCACGCCGGCAGCGAAGCGGCTCTGGCCAGTGCCCGGATGGGGCAGAAGACGCTGCTGCTCACTATCGGCCTGGACATGGTCGCCTTCATGCCCTGCAACCCGTCAGTCGGCGGTCCGGCCAAAGGGACGGTCGTCCGCGAGATCGACGCCCTTGGCGGCGAAATGGGCAAGAATATCGACAAGACCTACATCCAGATGCGGATGCTGAACACGGGCAAGGGCCCGGCTGTCCGTGCCTTGCGGGCCCAGGCCGACAAGTGGGACTACCATGAGGAAATGAAGCGGACCATCGAAAACACGCCCAACCTGACCCTGCGCCAGGCGATCGTCGATGAGCTGATCGTTGAAGACGGGATCTGCAAGGGCGTGGTTACCAACACCGGAGCCCGCTACCAGGCCAAGAGCGTCGTCCTGACCACGGGTACGGCCGCCCGGGGACGGATCTTCATTGGGGAATTGAACTACTCCTCTGGCCCCAACAACACGATTCCGGCCGTCAAGCTGTCCGAGAACCTGGAAAAGCTCGGCTTCAAGCTGCGCCGCTTCAAGACGGGGACCCCGCCGCGCGTCAACAAGAACACGATCGACTACTCCAAGACCGAAGAAGAGCCAGGCGACAAGGAGCCGCGCCACTTCTCCTTCACCAGCAAGGATGCCGACTACCTGAGCGACCAGACTTCCTGCTACATGACCTATACCAATCCGCGGACCCATAAGATCATCAATGAGAACCTGGACCGCTCGCCAATGTACTCCGGCGACATCGTTGGGGTGGGGCCGCGCTACTGCCCGTCAATTGAGACCAAGGTCGTCCGCTTCGCGGACAAAGACCGCCACCAGATCTTCCTGGAGCCGGAAGGGCGCAAGACCGAGGAAATCTATGTCGGCGACTTTTCAACCTCCATGCCGGAAGAAGTCCAGCTGCAGATGCTCCACTCAGTCGCTGGCCTGGAAAAAGCGGAAATGATGCGGCCAGGCTATGCTATCGAATACGACGTCATCGATCCTTGGCAACTGACCCACACCTTGGAGACCAAGAAGGTCAAGCACCTCTTTACCGCGGGCCAGATGAACGGGACTTCCGGCTATGAGGAAGCAGCCGGCCAGGGCCTGATTGCCGGAATCAACGCGGCCTTGAGCGCGCAAGGCAAGCCAGGCTTCGTTTTGGGCCGCGATGAGGCCTACATCGGGGTCTTGATCGACGACCTGGTCACCAAGGGAACCAATGAGCCTTACCGGCTCTTGACCAGCCGGGCGGAATACCGCTTGCTGCTGCGCCACGACAACGCGGACCTGCGCTTGACCGAGAAGGGCTATCAGCTGGGCCTGATTTCCGAGGACCGCTACCAGCGCTTCTTGGAAAAGAAAGCGGAAATCAAGGCCGACTTGGCAGAATTAAAGGACGTGACCGTGCACCCGACCATCGCCGTCAACGAATTTCTGGCTGGAATCGGCGAAGCGGCCCTGAATGGCGGGGTCAAGGGGGATGTCTTCCTCCGCCGGCCAAAGGTCACGGTTGCCGACTTTGAGCGCCTGACGGGCCATAAGCTGGCCGGGGACCGCTACGTTAAGGAGCAGGTGGAGATCAACGTCAAGTACGCTGGCTACATCAAGAAGCAGGAGATCCAGGTGGACCGCCTTCGCCGCCAGGAAGCCAAGAAGATTCCGGTTGACATCGACTACGACCAAATCGACGGCTTGGCCACTGAAGCCCGGGAGAAGTTCAAGCAGATCCGGCCGGAAACCATGGCCCAGGCTGAAAGAATCTCCGGGGTCAACCCAGCCGACTTGGCCATTCTCAGCGTCTACGTCCAAAACGGCAAGTACTCCAAGGTCAAGGATTAGCTGCCTATCTAAAAAATAATATAAAACTGTGCTTTTGTTATTCAGAAAAAGCAGGCGAATTTGAAATTTGTTATTTTTTAAAAGAATTACAAATTGCCAAAAAAATCTAAAAAATAATTGGTCTGCGCCACCGGGGGACAAAAGCAAAGTTAGCTAAAAAATCACAAGCTTGAAAGCAAGGAAGACACGATTTGTTTTTTCTATCGCGGAAAGCTTGTGATTTTTTTATATTTAGTAAGAGCGAGATCTTGTTATAACAGGCTTTGGTAGCCCTTGCAAAAGTGAAGAAATCTGTTTTAATGAAAAGCTGTAAGTAACAAATTTTAAGGAGATTAACTTATGGCAAAAATTAAAGGCGCTAACGCTGTTTTAGACGTGATGAACAAGTGGGGCATCGACCACCTTTACGGTCTGCCAGGGGGCTCATTTGACTCAACCATGAACGCGATCTACGAAATGCAAGACACTGTAAAGTACATTGAAGTACGTCACGAAGAAGCCGCTGCCTTGGCAGCTTCAGCTGAATACAAGCTGACTGGCAAGCTTGGCGTCTGCATGGGTTCAGCCGGCCCTGGCGCGGTTCACTTGATGAACGGTCTTTACGACGCTAAGTACGACAAGACCCCAATGGTTGCTTTGATCGCCAACGTTCCAACCCCTCGTCAAGACATCAACTTCTTCCAAGCCTTCGACGAAATGCCTTGGTTCCGTGACGTTGCCGTTTGGGTTCACCAAGCCAAGACCAAGGAAGCTTTGCCAGTCTTGATGGACACCGCGATCCGGACCGCTTACGCTAAGAAGGGTCCTGCAATCTTGATCATCCCTAAGGACTTCGGTTGGCAAGAAATCGACGACAACTACCGTGTGTCAGCCAACAACCTGTCAGCTGACAACTACGCTGCTCCAACCAAGGAAAGCGTTGAAGCTGCCGCTGCCTTGATCAAGGAAGCCAAGAACCCAGTTGTCTACTTCGGCTTGGGTGCTTCAGGCGCTGCTGAAGAATTGAAGGAATTCTCAGACAAGTTCAAGATGCCAATGATGTCATCATACTTGGGCAAGGGGATCGTTGAAGACTCATTCAAGCCATACCTTGGCACGATCGGCAGAATCGGCGCTAAGGCTCCTAACGAAGTTCAAGGCCACACTGACCTGGTAGTTTGGGTTGGCAACAACTCACCATTCTCAGTTCTGTGGTTCCCTAAGAACGCTAAGGTCATCCAAATCGACGTTGACCCAGAAAAGCTTGGCAAGCGCCACTCAGTAGACGTCGCCATGAAGGCTGACGCCAAGAAGGCATTGCGGGCCCTGATCGACGCTGGCGAAGCCCGCGAAGAATCACCGCTTTACAAGGCAGCCTTGGCTGACCGTGAAGAATGGGACGCATGGCTGGCATCATTCGCTGATGACCACTTGAAGGACGAAGGGCGCGTGCGCCAAGAACCAATCTGGGATGTCATCAACAAGGAAGCCGCTGACGATGTCGTCTTCTCAATCGACGTTGGTAACGTCAACATGGACCACGTTCGTCTGTTGAACATGAACGGCAAGCAGCGCTGGACTACTTCAGGCTTGTACGCGACGATGGGCTACGGCTCACCAGCTGCCTTGGCCGCCGCTACTGCCTACCCAGGCCGTGAAGTATGGCACCTGGCTGGTGACGGTGGCTTCGCGATGATGAGCGAAGAGCTGTTGACTATGGCTCGCTACAACATGCACGTTCTGACTGTAGTCTTCACCAACGAAACTTTGGGCTACATCGAAGCTGAACAACGCGACGAATCAAACCAGCCACTTTCAGGCGTTATCCTGCCAGACAACGACTGGGCTAAGGTAGCCGAAGGCATGAACGTGAAGGCCTTCACTGTTCACGACAAGGCTGAATTCGAAGCTGCCGTTAAGGAATGGAAGAAGATGGATGGTCCTGCCTTCATCGACGTTAAGTACACCAAGCACATGGCTTACTCAACTGAATTGAACACTTTGGACGACCCAGAATTCGTGAAGTACTACCACGCTGAAGCCCTGCACCCATTCTCATACTTTGCTGACAAGTTCGGCTTGGAAATCGACGCCGCTTCAGGTGCTTCCGGCCACTCAGAAGACAAGGAAGAGGCTTTGAAGGTTCAAGCCGTATCAAGCGCTTCTAAGCCAGAAAACGCCCCTGACACGACTTCAGGCGCTTCTCACTAATCAGCAGTGAAATAAGCAATTAAGAAAGCGAAACCTTTGGTTTCGCTTTTTTATGCTCACAAAGTATAATAGAGTAGTTAGAGCATATAAAGCAGAGCAGTTAGAGCTACTAGGAGGTTACTTTCATGCAACAATTCGGTGTGATTGGCTTATCGGTTATGGGCAAGAACTTGGCCCTTAACGTTAGAAATCACGGTTTCTCAGTATCTGGCTTCAGTATCGACAAGCCAGAAGTAGACGCCTTGGCTAAGTACGAGGACGACAAGCTGAAGCCTTGCTACACTTGGGAAGAATTCGTCAACTCCTTGGAAAAGCCGCGCAAGATTCTGGTGCAGATCATGGCTGGCGATCCAGTTGACCAAACGATTCAAAAGTTGATTCCGCTCTTGGACAAGGGCGATATTATCATTGACGGCGGGAACTCCAACTTCAATGACACCAACCGTCGCTACCACGAATTAAAGAAGCACGGCCTGCACTTTATCGGCATGGGCGTTTCCGGCGGTGAAGAAGGGGCTTTGCACGGCCCAGCCTTGATGCCAGGCGGCGACAAGGAAGCTTATGATGAAGTAGCTCCAATCTTGACCCAAATGGCTGCCAAGACTGCAGACGGCCGCGCCTGCGTGTCTTATATCGGGCCAGAAGGGGCGGGCCACTACGTCAAGATGGTCCACAACGGGATGGAATACGCCATCATGCAGGAAATTTCAGAAGTCTACGACATCATGCGCAAGGCAGCCCACAAGTCCAACCAGGAAATGGCGGACATCTTCGCTGAATGGGACAAGGGCGACTTGAACGCCTACCTGATTGAAATTGCTTCAAAGGTCTTGCGCCAAAAGGACGACCTGACTGACGACGATGTGATCGACCACATCCTGAACGTGGCCTCCTACAAGGGGACTGGCAACTGGATGCTGGAAGACGCCATCAAGCTGGGCGCGCCGATTACGGTGGTAGCGGAAGCCGTGTTGGCCCGCTTCATGTCCAAGGCCACGACTAGAGAAGGCAAGGAGATTTCATACCAGGGTGAAGTACCAGCTGACTTGATCGACAACCTGGGCAAGGCAATGTATTTGGCGCAAATCGTGGCTTATGCTCAAGGCTTCCAGCAATTGACCATGGCCGCTAAGGCATACGACTGGGAACTGAACTACCCAGCAATCGCGCAGAACTGGGAAGCGGGATGCATCATCCACGCCAAGACCCTGTACCACATTGAAGATGCCTACGCTGACGGCAAGCAGCTGGACAACCTCTTCCAAGACCCATACTTTGCCGGCGTGATGGAAAAGAACCTGCCAGCCTTGAGAGCAGTCGTTAAGCAGGCAGCCGCAGCCGGCATTCCAACGCCAAGCTTCAGCGCGGCCTTGAACTACCTGGAATCAATCTTCAACCCAAGCCTGCCAGCCAACATGATCCAGGCGCAAAGAGACTACTTCGGTGCCCACACTTACTACAGAAACGACCGCGAGGGCGTTTACCACACCGAATGGTATGAAGAAAAATAATCAAGCAATTTGCTGAAAAAGAAAGAGTGAAACTTCGTTTGAAGGTTTCACTCTTTTTTGCTTGCATAGCTAGTGAAACTGGATGCAGGGAATATGAATTAAGGAAAGTGGTGGCCGATGCAGCCCCAAAGTATGTCAACCGATTGCAATTTGGCGTTTTTTCGTCCCCGAGTTGACTCAACCGGTGTGGGATTTGCCGTTTTTCTCCCCCAAGTTGACTCAACCGGTGTGGGATTTGGCGTTTTTCGCCCCCAAGTTGACTCAACCGGGCTAGGATTTGGCGTTTTTCGCCCCCAAGTTGACTCAACCGGTGTGGGATTTGCCGTTTTTTTGCCCCCAAGTTGACTCAACCGGGCTGTTTTTTGATGTTTTTCGCCCCCAAGTTGACTCAACCGGTGTGGGATTTGCCGTTTTTTGCCCTCAAGTTGACTCAACCGGGCTGGTTTTTGATGTTTTTGCCCTCAAGTTGACTCAACCGGGCTGGTTTTTGATGTTTTTCGCCCCCAAGTTGACTCAACCGGGCTGTTTTTTGATATTTTTCGCCCCCAGATTGACTCAACCGGGCTAGGATTTGGCGTTTTTTGCCCCCAAGTTGACTCAACCAGATTTGGTTGACATACTTCGGGGGCGTTTTTCGACCAAATCCATGCCGGTTGACATACTTCGGGGGCTTTTTTCGACCAAAATCAAACCGGTTGACATACTTCGGGGGCGATTTTCGACCAAATCCAAACCGGTTGACATACTTCGGGGGCGATTTTCGACCAAATCCAAACCGGTTGACATACTTCGGGGGCGATTTCGGCCAAAAAACAAACCGGTTGACATACTTTGGGGGCAGTTTTTGCCAAAATCCAGACCGGTTGACATACTTTGGGGGCAACAGCAACGGTGGCACCCCCCAACTCCACCACGCCAACAAAAAAAGGACCCTGGTACCAGGGTCCTTCTATCAAGGCGGCCGAATTGTCCAAAATCAGTACAACATAGACGGCCGTGACTCCTTCTCGTTCACATCAAGGGTGTGTCAGCATCGACGCTTCCCGCGTCTGGCAGTTAAGCAGGATGCCCCCTATCTCAAAATAAGCACCATTCGTTTTTCTCGACTCGTCAGCCAACATTGTAGCCCCTCCGAGCCAAATTATCCAAAAGTCTACCGCCGCAGCCGCGCGCACCGCCTACGCTTAATCAGCTTGTTCAGCGCCTCCTGAAACAGGGCCGACAGCAAAAAGCCCAGCGCGATCGCCACCGTGATGATGGCGACGCGCATGATCATCTGCATCCCCACCATGTAGCGGCCATCGATAAAGCACCGCCATGTAGACCGGCGCCCTCGGCACACTTATGAGCGCCATAGACGTGAATGCAGCCGTAAGAGCTTTTTTCTTCGTCGAAGCAAGTTCATCAACTATGTTTCTCAAGTTTCCATAAGCGAGGCTGGTCTCTTGATGCCTGCGTTGGCTATACTTTAGCCGAAGGTATCTTCCCAAAAGATCAGGTCGTGTCTACCAAGACTCTGTACAACTACGTCGACCTTGGCCTTATGGACATCAGGAACATCGACCTCCCAGAAAAGGTAAAGTGCAATACCAAGGCTCGTCGTGTTCATGCAAACAAGCGCATTCTAGACCGAAGCATCGATGAACGCAGTCCTAGAATCGATACCCGTAAGGTCTACCAGATGCTATTGGCAAGTGTTCAATTTATTATTGCAATCGACATAAATATATAGTTGACAAATTTATCAAACAAGAATAGCGTGAAAACGGTTAAAACATATGGAAGGATGATAGGTATGAACAAAAAGAGAGCAACGATTATTTCTGGCTTAATTGTCGTTCTGCTGCTTGGGACATTGTTGCTGTTAAAGCACGTCGACAACAGCGCCAGCGCGATTTTGGAAGCTAAAATAACGGCTGACGATGACTCTAGAACTAGCTTTGCGACCATCTATGACAACGGGAAGGTCGAAAAAAGCAGGTCCAGCCAAAACAAGCAGTTTGTTAAGCCAATTGAAGTAGATCCACAAGTTTTTGTGGAGCATACGGACAAGAAAAACAATATTTACTTAACGGTAAACGAGAAAGCACTGAGGGAAAACAAACGGGTCTCTTCTGACGAAAACTGGGTCAAGCTAACTAAGCTGATCGCCAAGAGAAGCAAGCACGCTATCGCAATGCTGAGCCTGTTTAAGCTTGGTGATGACTACTATGCCTTTCTAAAATACAATGCCGGTCTTTCAGATGAGGGCAGCCTTTATCAGTACAAGAGCAGCTTGACTAAAGTGGCTACGCTTGATTCCGGCAAAATATCGGGCTTAAAGAAAAAATAAGCGAGCAAAAAAGCAATCATTGATAAAAAGAGTGAAACTTCGTTGGAAAGTTTCACTCTTTTTTGTTTGCATAGCTAGTGAAGCTGGATGTTAGGGCATGTGTCAATGACCTTTGCTTGAATTTTTTGTTGAAATTTTTGTTGAAATTTTTGTTGACAGGAATTATATGTAGAACTATGATGAAAGCGATTAAAGGGTAGAAAAATATAGATGAGGAGTCGTGTATATGTATATTATCAGGCAACAATGGCTGCAGGACAATGCTATACGTAAGTGGTATTTCCTAGCAGCCATTTTAATTTTATTTGGGGGATGCAGTACTGCAATTCTGGTAAGCGACGCGCCGCAAAATCAGTGGTTAAGCCAGACCATATTCTCACGCTTCCTGATTTTCAGCTTGCTGGTTCCTGCTCAGATCTTGCTTGTACTGAGTACATTTCGTGTCCGTCTGCAGGATATATATGTTACTGGGAGCAGGCGAATAATTTGGAAGCAGCTGGAGTACCATTTGGCGATGGCTTTGCTCGTGACCCTTGTGCCATGGGGAGCTGGCTGCTTAATCGGCATGTGCCTCAATGGCTGGGGGACCAGATTAGGGACTATAGTGGCAGAAGCACTGATTCGCTACCTGTATCTGGCTTTGTCCTGCCTGGCTATTCTCTTGCTAGTCAGTCTCTGTTCACTGGCTAGCAAGAGAATCTGGGCTTTTCTGGCCGGCTTTGTTCTAAGCGGAATTTCCTATTTCTTGAACGTCAACCATCATTTTTCCTTGTTATATGATTTTCTCATCGATGATCTGGGAACCCTGCTTCTGTCTCGCTTGCCGATCTTGCTAAGCATAGTCTTGTTTCTAGCTGTTGGCGTACAAATGGAAATCGCTAGAAAGGATTGGTAAAATGCGGCTTTTTAAAGATCAGTTCCTGTATTTCTGGCAGCTGATAAAGGTGAGATTCCTATCTTGGCTACTGTTGATCTGTTTGTTTTTACTAGTCGCCGGTGGTTTCATGAGAAACGGCAGAAGTGCCAGTATAATGGTCTTCCAAGGGCTTGGCCTGGCAGAGATAAGGGCTGGGATTAGAGACTTTCCGGTCTTGTGGTTCGGCTATTTCTTTTTCCCGCTGATGATTAGCTTGAATATTTTCAAGGAATTGTGGATCAGCAGGGTAATGCAGCTGCGGGGCCAGCAGATCAAGCCAAGTCATTTCAGCTGGGTCAATGTCATATTGCAATTGCTTTTGGCCGCAGTTTACGTCTTGGCAAGCAATGCCTGCCTGTGGTTGAAAGACTTTCTGTGTGGCAACGTTCCTCTTGTTCTGGGACCATGGCAAGGAGGAGCAGCAGAATTGCACTGGATGTTAATTGCCTGGCTTGGGGTCAGTTCATTCTTACTGATTCAAGCCAGTTGCAGTGAACTCACCCCCGCTTTGGGCTTGATTATGCCAATCGTCTTGTTGGTTTCGACATCTTTGACGACTTGGAGCGGCAATCCGTTGAATGCTTTAATGTTTAGCCGCTGGACCAGTGGCGCAGAGTTGTTTATGTTTGTGTGGACTCTAATCTGGGCTTTGCTGTACGTGTTAGTTGACAGCAAGCACGGCTGGGTCTAAAGGAGGAAGAATGTTTATTGAGTTAAAGAATGTAAACAAGGTCATTTCAGGCCGGCAGCTGCTCAGTCAAGTCAACTGCGAGATTGAGGCTGGCCAGATCGCGGTTTTTGAAGGGATCAACGGGTCGGGGAAGACCTTGATTTTAAAGACGATTTTGGGCTTGATGAAGGTTGATGGGGAAGTCTTGGTAGCTGGCAAGCAGGTCAAGCCGCAAGATGCTTATCCAGTCAAGGCCGGGATTCTGATTGAAAATCCTAGCTTGATTACAGACTTCACGGCAACGCAGAATATGGAGCTTTTAGCCAAGCTTGATGAGCATATTTCTGCAACTGAAATCGCAGAATTGCTGAAATACTTTGACTTAAGCCGCTTTCCTAATGAAAAGGTAAAGAAGTTTTCTTTAGGGATGAAGCAAAAGCTGGGCATTGCCGAAGCCTTCTTGGGCTCATATCCGCTGATTGTCTTAGATGAACCGACCAACGCTTTGGACAGCGACAGTATTGATAAGTTGGTGGATTTGATCAAGTTGCGGCAAAGCAAGGGATGCACTTTTGTCATCGCTTCACATGACCGGGATTTTGTTGAGCAAGTGGCAACCAAGCGCTTTAAAGTTGAAGAAGGTGTGGTTCATGAAGCGTAAAATGTGGCTGGCGGCAGCCATCGTCTTGTGCGTGCTAGCAGGCCTACGCTATTGGCAAGTAAACGCTAATCCTGTTTGTCGTGGGGTAGACAAGGAAATTTTGGTCAAAAAAGGGCAGGAGGTTCATGCTCCAGGAATTGACTTTAAGATTCTATCCGCCAAGATGGTCAAAGGGAAAGATAACGTCTATTTGACTGTAAAGGTTGATCTGAAAGACCGTGGCTATCACGCGGATGGCAAGCGCGGCATAATCGCAGCTGTTGACAAGATGTATTTCAACATGCCATACAGCATCAGCAATCCATCAGATCTTGATGTGGTGGATGGCAAAGGTCACAAGATAACCATTGGACATTTGACTAGCAAAACTCCCCAGCCATTGACGCTGAAATTTGACAATGTGCGAAGTTGGTATGATACAGAAGACGCACCAGCTAGATTCAGCTTTTTGGTTGGGGATGGCAATGGGTATAAGAAGTATTCAATGCTTCTGGAATGAGCCTAATTTTTAGGAGGTATATTATGTTACACAAAAAAATCGTTGTAGTAATTGCATCAGTTTTGATGACGTTGGGGATTGTGGCTACAGCAGCACCTGTATTCGCGGGGAATACGGGCAATACTTATTGGCGTAATGTTTATAGAGTTAGTTCTCCTTACGACCATACTCCTGCTCGCAAGAAGGAAAACAGATCAGCTTACTATAGCAAGACAAACAACGTACATATTAAGGGGGGCTATATCGTAATTTGGGCAGCCCTTTACGATGGTCGTGATGTTTCAGGTGGTCACAGTTATAAGAGTTATCAAGGTCAAGTAACTCATTTGTGGAATGAAGCCGTAGAACGTTATGGGAAAGGTGTGGCTGTAAGAATCAATTCGAAGAAAGCCGCTAACGGATGGGCAGATGGCGTTTGGAGTCCAGACACTAAGTAAGGTATGGAAAAATGAGTTTATTATGGTCAAGATTAAATAAGCGCTGGTTTGTTGCGGCAATCGCTGTTGGCATGGCAGTGGGCTTGGGTCAGATAATCGTCAACTGCTACACCGGTATGGCGAATATCGACTCTCCTTACACCCGCTGGTTATCAATTAATACTGACTCATCTGCAACGACAATTTTCTTTATCCTCTTGCCTTTCTTAGCCAGTATTCCGGCAGGAAATATGTTAAAAGAAGACTTAGACAGCGGTTTATTCAACAAATTTAAACTGCAGGTACCTTTAGCCCATTTGATTAAGCAATATGTGGCTATGGCTTTTTTAACCGGATTTGTGGCCATCATGATTCCGCTACTTTTAAACTTGTTGGGGTATTTGTTGATTCTTCCCAATTTTAAGCCAGATAATTTGCTGAATATCAATATTGGGGTTTTCAACTTCAACACCATGCTGGTTTCTTTGTATTATAGTCATCCATTTGTTCACGCATGTCTTAATATATTGCTAGCTTCTGTCTGGGGAGGTTTGTTTTCGGTATTTGTCTTGGTCAACTCGGTTTGGATTAGAAATCGCTTTGCATCATTGAGTACAGCCTTGGTTTTAGAGCTAGTACTAATGGAGCTAAACGCCGTTCTACCAATTGACTATATGCCAAGCATATCGCCTACGAATTTTTTGCCAGAGCTGGGGGACCGTCCTTTGTTGTGGCTGACAGCTTTGATGACGATTGTGTTAGCTGCCTACTGTATGGGGATGTATAAGCTGGCTTGCCGCCGGGCCGTGCTGTAACTTTCGTGCGAAAGGGGAGGAGCCTAAGTGTGAAGGTTATTAAACAGCAGTGGCTGTTAGATACTGCTGTACACAAGTGGTATCTGCTAACGGCCACATTGCTATTCTTTGGAGGATGTAGCAATGCATTTTTAATAAGTAATACACAACAAAGCTTGTGGTTAGAGCAAACTCTGTTTTCTCGCTTTCTGATTTTCAGCCTTCTGATACCTAGTCAGATGTTGCTCTTATTAAGTACCTTTAGAATTAGGTTTCAAGATATTTACATCGCAGGTGGAAGATGGATTATTTGGAAGCAACTTAAGTACCGTTTGATAGAGATACTGTTTTTCAGCCTTTTACCATGGGCGTGTGGCAGTTTAACGGGGATGCTTGTTAATGGCTGGAGGCCGACGTTAGGGGCAGTAGCTACTGAGGCATTGATTCGCTGCTTATATCTGATTTTGTCGTGCTTAGCTCTTCTTTTGCTTACCAGTTTTTGCTTTCTAATTAGTAATCGAATTACGGCCTTTCTAGTAGGGTTTGTTATAAATGGTCTTTCTTTCTTCTTGAATGTTAACCACCACTTGTCCATAATTTATGATTTTGTTGTACCGGAATTTGCTACTTTACTCTTTTCCTGCTTGCCGATAATGTTAGGTTTGCTTCTTTTCTTGTTGCTCATTGTGCAGCAGGAGATTTCCAGAAAAGATTTGTGACAACAAAACAGCATATAGCAGCAAAAAAGCAGTCATTAATGAAAAGAGTGAAACTTCGTTGGAAAGTTTCACTCTTTTTGTTTGCATAGCTAGTGAAGTCAGATGCGGGGAATGTGGATTAAGGAAAGCTATTACAAAATCAGAATATAAAACTGGCTATGGCTATCTTATACTATTCTTTTTCATAAAAAGCTGTTTAGTATAGAGTTGACAAATAAATCTGCCAGAAATATATTGAAAGCGGTTAAAAATATAGGGGGAGCATGTTATGGAGTTTATTCGATCTCACAAAAGGTTACTGGCTATTTCTGGCTTAATTGTCGTTCTGCTGCTTGGGACATTGTTGCTGTTAAAGCACGCCGACAACAACGCTAGCGCGATTTTGGAAGCCAAAATAACGGCTGACGATGGCTCTGGAACTAGCTTCGCGACCATCTATGATAACGGGAAGGTCGAAAAAAGCAGGTCCAGCCAAAACAAGCAGTTTGTTAAGCCGATTGAAGTAGATCCACAAGTTTTTGTGGAGCATACGGATAAGAAAAACAATATTTACCTAACGGTAAACGAGAAAGCACTGAGGAAAAACAAACAGGTCTCTTCTGACGAAAACTGGGTCAAGCTAACTAAGCTGATCGCCAAGAGAAGCAAGCACGCTATCGCGATGCTGAGCCTGTTTAAGCTTGGCGATGACTACTATGTCTTTCTAAAATACAATGCCGGTCTTTCAGATGATGGTAGCCTTTATCAGTACAAGAGCAGCTTGACCAAAGTGGCAAAGCTTGATTCCGGCAAAATATCGGGCTTAAAGAAAAAATAAGCGAGCAAAGCAATCGTTGATGAAAAGAGTGAAACTTCGTGTTGGGGTTTCGCTCTTTTTTATAGACGAATATGATGCAAAATAAGCCAAATTTGACGTTTGTTCAGCAGAAAATGTTTCCTGGGCTTATAATGATCGCGTAAGCTGATTAATGCTTTTTAGGAGGAAAAATTATGAAAAGAAACAAGATTTTAGCTTCAGTTTCAACGGCTGCTTTAGCCTTGGGAATGTTGACAGTCATTGGTGAAAAGCAAGTCAATGCCGCGGACAATGATAATCCCGCTGACATCGTAACGGTTGTGAACTATACTCCGGCTAAGTCAGCCGTAACTGCCGTTAAAACCAGCTATAACGCCAAGACCAAGTCATTGACGATCACTGGCAAGGCCAAAGGCGCAAGCAAGGTGGCTGTCAGCTACAATGCCAAGGCACTTAAGCCAGTCAAGGTAACCAAGAAGGGGCAATTCAAGACGACCGTCAAGTTTACCGGCTACAAGAACTTCTCTCTTACCGGCTTAAACGCCAAGGGAAAGGCGGTAACCAAGGCCTACGTTTTGACCAAGGACAACTACGCTGCCGCTAAGCCAACCCTGCTTAAGGCTGACCGGACCAAGAAGGGTCTGACCTTCACGACCGATGCCAAGAAGAAAACTACTTTAAAGTTCTACTACAAGAACAAGCTGGTCAAAAAGTCTAAGGTGACCAAGGACAAGCAAAAGGTCTTCTTCTCAGCCAAGTCACTGAAGGGCAAGAAGGGGAACTTCAAGGTCGTTGCCTCAGCTGCTGGCAAGAAGAGCAGCCAAGCATCCCAATTCAAGATTATCGGCGTTGGCCAGGCAACCGTAATCAACTACTAAAAGCGAAGATAACTCTAGAGAGCGAAACTCCATCCATGAGCTTCGCTCTTTTCTTTTGCCTTTTCTGACGAAAATGACGCGAAAAGTGGCAAATTTGACGGCTTTCGTTTCCGGCCAGCTCCTTGGCCTACAATTGCCTTGTAAGTTGATTAGATGAGGAGGGAAACAATGTTTAATTTTATCTTGGAAATGGAAAGAAACTTGGAACGCGACGGAAAAGACGCCAAGCTGAAAAGACGGCGCAAAAGACGGCGCAGAAGACAGCACAGATACAGCTTCATCTGCTTCCACGGCAATGATTAAAGCTGGAAAAATCCGCCTCTTTTCCCTTGACCGCTGGCAAATTCTGGCGGTTCTGCTGAGCTGTCTGGGCACGGCCTTTTCCCTCCGGATCCCTCTCTTGCTAAAGCAAGTGATCGATCAGGGGAAAATGCTTTCCCGGACAAGCAGCCTAGGCCAGATCGGTTGCTGCCTGCTCATTTCCAGCCTTTTGGAAGCCGGCAGCCAGTACCTGCTCAGCCTGGCCGGAGACGAGCGGATCAGAGACCTGCGCCTGCTTTTGCAGGAGAAACTCCTCCGCCTGCCTTGGAACTACTATAAGGAAAACAGTCGCGGCTCCTTGCTCAGTCACGTCCTAAACGACAGCTCAGTGGTCAAGGATTTCACGGTCAGCGTCCTGCCCTCAGCCTTGGTCAGCCTCTTGACGGTTGCCGCCAGCCTGGGGATCTTGCTCAGCCTGGATGTCAAGATGACTTTGGTGATCGTTTCGACTTTTGCCTTGATCGCCAGCAGCGCCTTCCCTTTAGGAAAAATCAATGAGCACTTCGCCTACCAAAACCAGGCCAAGCTCAGCCAGGTGTCTGCTGATTTGGATGAAAACCTGGCCAATATCAAGCTGATCAAGCTGACCAATGCTCAAGCCGGCGTTTTGCAAAAATTCCGCGGCGACCTGCAGGACTTGTTTGCCCTGTCCCGGAAAACTGACGCGGTTTTCAGCATTACCGGGCCCTTGCAGACGGTCTTGACCCTGGCCGGCTTTCTCCTGATTCTGCTCTACGGCAGCCAGCGCCTGGCTAATGGCAGCCTGTCTTTGGGGATGTTGAGCTCATTTATCATGTACATGTTCGGCATCATTTCCCCGATCAACAATTTGGGCAACTTTTACATGAGCTATGCCGAAGCCCGGGGCTCCCTGAAAGCCATCAGTGAAATCCTGGCCCAGCCGGATGAAGCTGATCCTGGCCAAGAGCTGCCTAAAAAAGCCGCTGACCTCAAGGTCCGCGCCCTGACCTTTGCCTATCCAGGCAGCCAGAGTCCGGTTTTGCGGGACTTGTCCTTAGACTTTAAAGAAGGGGCGAAAACAGCTTTAGTTGGCCCATCTGGGGCCGGCAAGACGACCTTGATCAACCTGTTGACCCGCTTAGAAGCTGGCTATCAAGGGCAGATCCTGCTGGGCGACCTGGAGGCTAAAAGCTGCCGCTTGCCTGCCTGGCGGGACCTCTTCAGCGTGGTGGCCCAGGACAACAATATTTTTGCTGGTACAGTCGCCGAGAATTTGCTCTTTGGCTTGGAAAAATCCGTCAGCCGGTCTGACATGATCCAGGCCCTGCAAGCAGCCAACCTTTGGCCGGAACTGGACCTGGACACCCAAACGGGGGAGGGCGGCTGGAAGCTGTCCTTGGGGCAAAGCCAGCGCCTGCAGCTGGCCCGGGCCTACTTGCGGGATGCCCCTTGCCTGATCCTGGACGAAGCCACGGCTAACCTGGACCCCGAGTCTGAAGCCAAGGTCAGCCAGGCCGTCGACCGGATTGCCCAGGAAAAAATTGTCATCATCATCGCCCACCGCTTATCGACGATCGCCAATGCTGATAAAATCTACTTTCTGGATCAAGGTCAGGTTCAAGCAGCTGGCAAGCATGAAGACCTGCTGGGGCAACTGCCGAAGTACCGGGCCTATGTCGAAGACCAGCTGATTCCGCTGGCAGAAAGCAGGTAAAAGAAATATGGACTATCAAGCACAAGATTATCAGCCTTATCTGCAGAGCGGCTGCTTTTATGAAGCAAGCAAAGCGAAAGACCAAGAATTTATCTGCCAGCCGCCCAAGGATTGGCAGAACTTTTACCAAGGAGACTGGCACTGCTGCCTCAGTCCCCGGCCTTTGGCCCAGCAGGGCTGGAAGATCCACTTGTCGGTGGCTTTGGGGCAGGAGCAGGAGATGCTGGATGTGGTCAGCCGCTACTGCTTTGCCCATCAGCTGTCCTTTAAATGGACTAGGTCCAGGCGGGCCTGGCTATTAAAAAATTCCAAGTACGCCGACCGGGTGGCTAGCGGGAAATTTATCACCATTTACCCGGAAGATGGAGAATTCATCCAGACAGTCTTTGACTTAGCGGCTTTACTAAAGGAGTTTGCTCCTGGTCCCTATATTTTGAGCGACCGCCGCTGGCAAGCCAGTCCGGTTTACTACCGCTACGGCGCCTTCAAGGAAATGATTAAAGAAATTGCCGGGCAAAAGCGCTGCTGCCTGCAGGCCCCAGACGGCAGCTGGTTGGAGGACCGGCGCTGTCCTTATTATTGCCAGCCGGACTTTGTGCAAGAACCGGCAGAATTGGCGAAAAATAATTTCCAAGTCAAAGGGGCCGACATCAGCCGCTTGACTGCTTACCAGATCAAGGGGGCCCTTCACTTTAGCAATGGTGGGGGCGTCTACTTGGCCCAGAAAAATGGCAAAAATTACGTGATCAAGGAAGGCCGACCGGCTGCGGGCCTGGATGGCCATGGCCAGGACGCCTTCAGCCGGATCCAAAAAGAAGCCGCTTGGCTGAAGAAGTTAGCAAATGTACCGGAAGTGGTAGATATCAAGGAAGATTTCCAGGCCTGGATTCATGCCTACCTGGTTGAAGATTATGTTTCCGAGCAGACCTTGGGGGACTATGTGGCGGAAAACTATCCTTTTTACTCGGAGAAGCGGGCGGCCTACGTGGCCCAAAGCCTGCGGATCGCGGAGAAGCTGCGCCGGGCCGTGGCTCACGTTCATGCCCAAGGGGTCGCGATCGGTGACCTGCAGGCTGATAATGTCATGATTACGGAAGACGGCGAGGTCAAGCTGATCGACTTTGAAGCGGCCGCATCCCTGACGGCACCTTATAATCCAGGAATCATGACGGCCGGTTTCAGCGATTGGGCCCTGGAAACTTATGAGCAGGCTGACTTGTATGGCCTCTACCAGACCATCCGCTTTCTTTTTCTGCCAATCAGCAACCGGGCAAGAAGCAGCTGGCCGATGCAGAACTTGAATCTGCGTTGCTATTTTTCAAAAGAAGCGGCCGACTACTTGGAAGACTTGCGCCAGCAGCTTCTGCCCAAGTGTCCCTTGCTAGGGAAAGAAAACAAAGATGATGACAGGCAAGAAGGAACCTGGCCGAGCTTGAACGAGCTGCGGGGAAATATTTCCCGGGGAATAAAGGCCGACTGGCAGAGTCCAAACTTGATCAAGGGCGACTTGCCCCTGTTAGAAGATCCAGACCAGCGGCTGACGGTCGACAACGGCGCCTTGGGCTACGGCCTGCTGGTGGCCAGGTGCGGGCAGGCGGCAGAGAAGAAGAAATTTTTAGCTTGGCTGAGAAAGCAGCCAATGGAGGAGCTAACGGCTGCCGGCTTGTTTACTGGCAAAGCCGGACTTGGCGGAATCGTCTATGAATTGGGAGACAAGGCCTGGGGGCGGCAATTAATCTGGTCAGCCCAAGGAACCAGCGCAGATTTGTCTCTAAGGTCTGGCCTCGCGGGAATCACCTTAGCAAAAATCGCCCTGGCTAAGGAAGAAGGTCTGGCGAAAACAGTTGAGTTGATTAAAATAGGAGAAGAAATTGCTGCCGGCTATGAGAAAATGCCGGGCAAGGGCCTGCTGACCGGCCGGCTAGGCGCGATTCTTGCCTTATGGAAAATTGGCTGCTTATTAAAGCGGGAGGACTTTAAAGAAACAGCCAAAACAGGACTGGATGCCTTGCTGGAAAAAGATTTAGTGCAAGTGGACCAGCATGTATTTTTGGCAGAAGACGGCCGGCGAATGCCTTACCTGGCAAACGGGACGGCTGGTCTGGCCCTGGTCTTGGCGGCAATTGCCAAAGACGAGCCGAAAGAGGATCGATATCAGGAAATTATCAAACAGGCAGCGGAAACGATGGACAGCTTCTGCAGCTACATGGGCGGCTTATTTACCGGCTATGCCGGCTTAATGCTGCCAGACCTGGCCTTGGGCCGGAAGAAGGCGCTGGGAGAAAAAATCCGCCTGCTTAACAATTATTTATTGCCAAGGGAAGAGGGGACTTTAGTGGCTGCTTCCCGCGGCTACCGCTGCTCGATGGACCTGGCCGCGGGAGCAAGCGGAGTTTTGCTGCTGCTAGAGGGAATCGCGCGAAACGACGCCAGCCTCTGGCTGCCCCTTGTCCAGACCAAGAACTGGCAGCTTTTTTAGGAGGATGGCGATGAACTTTATTTTAGACCTAGAGCGCTTTTGCGAAGAAATTGAGCACGAGGCGAAGGCAGAAAAGCCCAAAAAGAAACACAAAGGTTTTTCCTTTATCTGCATTGGCAGCGTCGTAGATGGTCGTTACTATGGAGAAAAACGATGAACTTTATTTTAGACCTGGAGCGCTTTTGCGAAAATCTTAGCCATGATATAGAAAAAAGCACGCACCACATGATACGGCCCTTGTCAAGTAGACAGAGAAAATAAATAAAAAATTACCGATTTGCGTAAGCAGATCGGTTTTTTCATTCCTTCTGCTTCTTGGCGTTAATTTTCGCCCAGTATTTGATGATTCGATT